>NZ_JBHYCW010000004.1:0-168926 GCF_051861365.1 Sediminibacterium sp.
CCGAATATCGATAAATCCACCTGTAAATAACAGAACTACACACAGAATATAGCTGTGTCAATTCATATACCGTGTACTTACCGTATTCGTACTCTTTGACAACACTCTTCTTAAAGTCGTCACTAAACACCCTTTTCGGTGCGATTTTCTTGCCCTTTTTCATAACGTTGACCTCCTTTTTTGGTCAACCTTTTTTATATACGGACACTCAAATCTGCTACTTGCAGCTTGTAGCTTGCAACGTGCAGCTTTTTAACGTTTCTGCTGAAAAAAATTCTTCATCAACCATGCACATTCATCTCTCAAAACACTGCTGATGACTTCTGTTTTGGGGTGGAAGGGGGAGTGATTGGCGATGAGGTGTTTATGGAATCCATTTTTTTCATCACTGGCACCATATACAATGCGACCGATCTTACCCCAATACAAGGCACCACAACACATCAAACAAGGTTCGAGGGTAACATAGAGGGTTGCATCCGGTAAATATTTACTACCCATGCTACTGTAGGCTGAAGTGAGTGCGAGGATCTCTGCATGCGCAGTGGAATCGTTGAGTAATTCCACCTGGTTATGTCCGCGCGCAATGATCTTATTGTTCATGACCACCACCGCACCTACCGGAACTTCATCCGAATCAAAAGCCAATTGGGCTTCTTTAAGCGCTTGCTGCATGAAATATTCGTGGGATTCGGAGAGCATGGGGGGTGAAAAGTGAAAGGTGAAAAGTCAATAGTCTTTAGACATAGTCCATAGTACATGGACTAGCGTAAAAATAGTGTATAAAATGAAACATATCTAATATCTGCCATCTGCGATCAGCCCTTCGCTATCCGCTATTTCACTTGTATTTCCAATTTCTGTCTTTTCCTTCTTCCAGCCATTCGAGCATGGTGTTGAGACGTTTGATGCGGGTGGGTTCTGTTTTGGCTTCAGTAATCCATTCGATGTATTCTTTTTTATGTGATGGAGAAAAGGCTTCAAAGACTTTTTTGGCTTTAGAATTTTTTTTTAATGCTGCAATGATATCTGCCGGAACGACGATCTCTTTTGGGGTGGTTTTTGTTTTAGCGGGCAGCTTAATACCGTTTTCGTTCAACAGCACCGCCTCTTTGATGTATGCGATCATGATCTTATCTGCCGGAAGATCTTTAACAGTCGTAATTCTATCAAAATGTCCCATGGCACCTCGGTCTTTGATCTGCATGATCTTATTCGGGTCTTTCATGATGGATGCTTTCCAGAAACCAAAAGCACAATGTTGTTTAAAAGCTGCCATGCTGCATACTACCCCTTTGTATTCAAAATGTGGGAAACTCCATTTAATGGTTTCGGTGATATCCGGACAAGCTTTATGTACCAGCTTTCGGATATGTTGTAAAACAGTCTGGGCAAAAGGTGCCGCTTTTGTGATATAAGCATCAATTCGCGGGTCTGGTTTGTTCATGAGCTAATATAAAAAAACATCCGCTCTAAAGAAAGCGGATGTTTTATAAACCCTTGTAGCCTGAAGCTTGCAGCCTGTAACTCAAAGCTTCCTCACAACAATATTCTTAAACCACACATTATCTCCATGATCTTGTAAAGCGATATGCCCTTTGAAGTTCTTACCAAAAGCTGGCATGGATCTGAATTTACTGTTCGCAATTAAGTTATTCCATTGCTCATCACCATAGGTAGTTGATAAGATGGAAGTGCCATTCAATTTGAACTCTAATTTACCTTTGTTACAAATGATCTCTGCAGTATTCCACTCGCCAACGGGCTTGGTGACACCTTCTGTTGAAGCAATCAGATCATATAAATTACCGGCACGGTGTTTATCGATCTTTGCATCAGGATGTCCATCATTGTCCAGCACCTGCATTTCCGGTCCGGTATACCAAACGTATTTGTATTTGGAAGGATCATTTTGTACCCAGAAAATAATGCCGCTATTTCCGTTTTTAGCAATCTTCCAATCTAGCTTGAGATGAAAATTCTCCAGTTCCATCTCGTGTATAATATCACCCCCTCTTTTCGACTGCCAGTCTGTTTTATCAGATGCGTCTAAATGTAGGGTTCCATCTACCACTTTCCATGCTTGTCCGATAGACTCCTTGCCATAAGTTTTCCAACCCTTGGTTGTTTTTCCATCAAATAAGGATATCCAGTCTTCTTTTTGTTGAACACTATTCATGGTAGTATTATGTTCGGAAGTGCTGCCACAAAATAACATAGCGCTTAACAAGGCAGTGGTGATCCAGGTTTGTATCATAATTATTTCTTTAAGAGCATGATATATTTTACCATCGCTTTAGCGTCATCTTCACTGATGGTAGGATGTGCTGTCATAGGCACTTGACCCCAAACACCCTGTCCGCCTTTAATGATTTTTCCGGCAAGCATTGTTACATTCTCTTCTGTATTTTCATATTTCTCTGCCACCTGTTTGTAAGATGGACCGATGAGGTTATCACTTACTTTATGGCAAGTCAAACAATCTGATTTTCCTATCAGTTCCAATCCTTTTACATAATCAGGATTACTGCTCAGGTCGTCTGCAGCTGCCGTTGTGGTTGTAGCAGCATTACTTGTTTCTTTTTTCTCTTCATTTCCTCCGCATGCAGCCAGAATTGCTAACATGGAAAGTGATACTAAGTACTTTTTCACGGTGTATTTGTTTTGGTGATGAGTGAGGTTAGCAGATAGCTTATAGTTCATAGCGTATAGTTGGGAAAAAATTATTGCTATTCGCTATGAACTATAAGCTATCTGTTATCCTGCTAAGTTATTCATTGATTCCCAGAATTCTTCGGTTAAAGTTTTCATCTGATCCGGTGCCGGCAAAATCGTCGAAAGCTTTGTCGGTTACGCGGATGATGTGTTTTTTAATAAAGGGCGCACCTTCTGCAGCACCTGTCTCCGGATGTTTGATGGCACATTCCCATTCCATCACGGCCCAGCCTTTATAATCATAGGCAGCCAACTTACTAAAGATGGAACTGAAATCTACTTGTCCATCTCCCAGTGAACGAAATCTTCCTGCACGATCGATCCAGTTTTGGTATCCGCCATAAACACCTTGTTTTCCGCTGGGATTAAATTCGGCATCTTTTACATGAAACATGCGAATTCGTTCATGATAATGATCGATATAACTGAGATAGTCTAAACATTGTAACACGAAATGGGATGGATCAAATAATAAACAAGCTCTTGGATGATGATTGACTTTCTCCAAAAACATTTCATAACTGATGCCATCATGCAGATCTTCGCCGGGATGTATTTCATAACAGAGGTCTACACCTTGCTCATCAAATACATCCAGAATGGGGTTCCATCTGTTGGCAAGCTCTGTAAATCCGGTTTCAACCAATCCGGCCGGACGTTGTGGCCATGGATATACGGTATGCCATAACAATGCACCACTAAAAGTAGCATGAGCATTCAATCCCAGATTGGCAGATGCTTTGGCTGCATATTTTAATTGTTCAACAGCCCACGCTGTTCTGGCTTTGACATTACCGCGAACGGATGCGGGAGCAAAGCCATCAAACAATACATCATAAGCAGGGTGTACTGCTACGAGTTGGCCTTGCAAGTGGGTTGATAGTTCCGTGATCTCTAATCCGGCAGATTGTACAATACCTTTAATCTCATCAGCATAGGTTTTACTTTCTGCTGCTTTTTGCAAATCGATGCAACGGGCATCCCAGGAAGGAATTTGCACCCCCGTAAAACCCAATGATGCAGCCCATTTACAAATGCTGTCCAAAGAATTGAATGGGGCCTGATCACCCATGAATTGTGCTAGAAATATACCGGGTCCTTTGATTGTTGTCATGATGGTTAAGTCAAAAGTGAAAAGTCAAAAGTGAAAAGTCAAAAGTCAAAAGTGAAAGGTCAAAAGTGAAACCGTTTGACTTTTCACCTTTCACTTTTCACTTCCTTATATCTTATATTCCGTCCATTTTTCTGTTGATGCGGCTGACGCTACTACATTGTCGATGAATGCCATGCCTCTTAATCCGTCTTGGGTATTGGGGAAGTCCAACATTTCGGGGGTAGGGGTGGTGCCATCGATTCTTGCGGACAATGTTTGTGCAAAATTTCGGTAGATATTGGCGAAAGCTTCCAGATAACCTTCGGGGTGTCCGCCCGGTGTTCTGCAATTAGACGTTGCAAAAGAGCTAAGTCTATCACCATAATTACCGCCCGCTCTTAAAATTTGTGTAGGTTGATCGAGCCATTTTACAATTAAGGTATTGGGTTCATGTTGTGCCCATTCAATACCACCTTTTTCGCCATAGATACGAATCTTCAAAGCATTTTCTTCGCCTGCGGCTACTTGTGAAGCCATGAGAACACCTCTTTCGCCATTGCTCATGCGTAATAAAACATTCCCATCATCATCGAGTATACGTCCTTCAACCATTGCATTCAAATCAGCACAAAGATGGGTGATCTGTGAGCCGGTTACATATTCTGCTAAATGTGCGGCATGGGTACCGATATCGCCCATAGCACCTGCTTTACCGGATTTTTTCGGGTCTGTTCTCCAGGCAGCCTGTGCATTGCCTTCTCTTTCTGATAATTTGCTCAGCCAGCCTTGCGGATATTCCACCCACACTTTTCTAATCTTACCCAATGCACCGCCCGTTACCATGGCACGCGCTTGTTTTACCATTGGGTATCCTGAATAAGTATGAGTCAAACAAAGAATCAATCCTGTTTCCTGTACTTTTTGGTGTAATTGTTTCGCCTCATCAAGGGTAAATGTGATGGGTTTTTCGATCACAACATGAAATCCATGTTCCAATGCCATCATTGCCGGGGCAAAGTGTGCGAAATTGGGTGTAACGATGGTTACAAAATCCATACGCTGATCAGCGGGCAACTGACTTTCCTTAGTGATCATCTCATCATAAGTCAGATAGATCCGGTCTTCCGGTAAAAACAAAGAGCGACCAGAGTCTTTCGCGATCTCGGGATTGATGCTGAGAGCTCCACAACAAAGTTCAATCAGTCCATCCATGTTAGCGGCAAGGCGGTGAATGGCACCAATAAAAGCATCTTTACCCCCACCTACCATACCCATCCTGAGTTTACGATTCATGTCAATTAGTTTTTGGTTTCGGTTATTAAGCGCTGAAATATTTTAGAAATGTAAGGTTATTAAAAAAATAGAAGCGGACGAAATTTTGCTGAGTAAAACAGAAAGATAAAAGTGAACAGTTGTTCGTTTTATCATCTAATACTTTGTCATGCGTTAAACATTTTAGTAGGGGTTGAAAAAATAAAAATTACATTTAGTGGGGTTTTCTATTCTCAATACCAACGCTTATGCAAGCCATTATAGTCATATCTATTCACCCCTATTCAAGGGTATTCCACCGACAATCATTTTTTCTTTGTCGACAGCTATTGTTTAAACACTAATTCCTATATTTATTACCTGCGAAAAAACGATTATGGGAACAGATCAGAACAGAAGAAAAACGATCAAACAATTGCTTGCCGGATCAGCACTTCTTGCTACATCTGTGCCTTCTTTTGCATTAGAAGCAGAAAAAAAGTCTTCGTCTATGGCACTCAAAGGCAATATCAATCATTCTGTTTGTCGCTGGTGTTACAATGATATTCCACTGGATCAGTTATGTGTGATAGTGAAAGAAATGGGATTGGTGGGTATAGATCTGGTTGGACCTAAAGAGTGGGACATTCTCAAAAAACATAACCTCATTTCAACCATGTGTAATGGCGCCGAGATTGGCTTGGTGAAAGGCTGGAACGATCCGCAGTACCATGATGTATTGGTTAAGAATTATACTGAACATATTGAACTGGTATCCAAGGCCGGTTATACCAACCTTATTTGTTTTAGTGGGAATAGAAATGGTATGGATGAAGAAACCGGATTGAAGAATTGTGTGGATGGATTGAAAAAGATCATGTCATTGGCAGAAAAGAAGGGTGTGGTGATTCAGATGGAACTCTTCAACAGTAAAGTTGATCATAAAGATTATATGTGTGATAGCTCTGCCTGGGGTGTTGAATTGTGTAAGCGTTTGGGCTCTCCTAATTTTAAGTTGCTTTATGATATCTATCACATGCAGATCAATGAGGGAGATATCATTCGAACCATTAAAAGAGATCATCAATATTTTGGTCATTATCATACAGCTGGGGTTCCGGGTAGACATGAAATTGATGAAACACAGGAATTGTATTATCCTGCCATCATGAAAGCCATTGTAGAAACCGGATTTAAACAATATGTAGCACAGGAATTCATACCAACAGGAAATGACAAGATAGGATCATTAAGAAAAGCAGTGCAGTTGTGTGATGTGTGAGGTGGCTGATAGTCCATGGTCGATAGTCCATGGAAGCAAATTTTCACCATGGACTATCGACCATGGACCATCAACTAAAATAAACAACAAACCTTCATAAACAAAAGACCATGGCCGATCAAAATTATGACGCAATTGTAGTGGGCTCAGGTATTAGTGGTGGCTGGGCTGCCAAAGAGCTTACTGAAAAGGGGCTCAAAGTACTGATGCTCGAGCGTGGACGTAACATTGAGCACATCAAAGATTACGTGAACGCCAACAAAGAAGCATGGGACTATCCCCATCGCGGTAGAAGAACACAACAGATGATCAATGATTATCCTGTGTTGAAACGCGATTATCCTTTGAATGAAACCAATCTCGATTATTGGGTGAATGAAAAGGAAAGTCCTTACACCGAAGTAAAACGTTTCGACTGGTTCCGAGGATACCATGTTGGTGGACGTTCACTGATGTGGGGACGCCAGAGTTATCGTTGGAGTGATTTTGATTTTGAAGCCAATGCCAAAGACGGTATTGCCGTTGATTGGCCGGTTCGTTATAAGGATATTGAGAAATGGTATACTTATGTAGAACGCTTTGCAGGTATTAGTGGTAGCAAAGAAAATTTGCCACAACTTCCTGATAGCGATTTTCTTCCCCCAATGGAACTCAACTGCGTAGAAAAAGATCTTGCAAAACGACTGAAAGAATATTATAAGAATCAGCGTACCATGATCATCGGCAGAACTGCTAACCTTACTAAGGAGCATGAAGGTCGTACCAGCTGTCAGTATCGTAACAAATGCTGGTTGGGTTGTCCATTCGGTGCTTATTTCAGTACACAGTCTTCAACATTACCCGCCGCCATGAAAACGGGCAACTTAACGTTGCGTCCATGGTCAATTGTTACTAAAGTATTATACGATAAAGATAAAAAGCGTGCAACGGGGGTTGAAGTATTGGATGCTGAAACAAATCAGACCTATACTTACAAGGCAAAGATCATTTTCCTGAATGCTTCTGCATTGAACTCTGCATGGATCCTGATGAATTCTGCCACAGATATCTGGCCTGATGGCTTGGGCAGCAGCAGTGGTGAACTTGGACATAATGTGATGGACCATCACTTAGGTGTAGGTGCAGGCGGACGAGTAGAGGGCTATGAAGACAAATATTATTTTGGTCGCCGTGCCAACGGTATTTATATCCCTCGTTATCAGAACCTGTTTGGTGATAAGCGAGATTACCTACGTGGGTTCGGATATCAGGGAAGTGCTTCTCGCCAAGGTTGGGGTCGTGATGTGGCTGAATTAAGTATTGGTGCAGATTTTAAAGATGCGCTTACTGAACCCGGTGGCTGGTCTTTTGGTATGATGGGTTTTGGTGAAGTATTACCTGATCATAACAACAAGATTACACTGGATAAAAATGTAAAAGATAAATGGGGTCTTCCGGTTCTTTCTTTTGACTGTGAGTTGAAAGAAAATGAATTGAAGATGAGAAAAGATATGGAAGCAGATGCCATCGAAATGTTGACCAATGCCGGCGTAAAAGATGTAAGAGGATATGAAGGCAATGGCGTACTTGGTCGTGGTATCCATGAAATGGGAACAGCACGTATGGGACATGATCCAAAAACATCCGTTGTAAACAAATACAACCAAGTGTGGGATGCACCTAACGTATTTGTAACCGATGGCGCTTTCATGACTTCCGGAGCTTGTGTAAATCCATCATTAACCTATATGGCATTTACAGCCAGAGCTGCCGATTACGCAGTGTCTGAATTAAAGAAACAAAATTTATAATAGTGAGTAGTGAATAGTGAGTAGTCAATAAAAGTATTACTCATTTCTCACTACTGACTTCTCACTAAAAACAAAGACCATGAATAGAAGAGAAGCCCTTTCCAGCGTTGCCTTGCTGCTTGGTGGAACTATTATAGGTTCCAGTGCTTTCCTGATGGGTTGTAAATCCAGCGGAAGCGAAAGTGGTATTAGCTTTTCGCCCGACGATATCAGTTTCCTCAATGAAGTAGGAGAAACCATTTTACCTGCTACCAGTACCCCGGGTGCTAAAGAAGCCAAAGTGGGAGAATTTATGTCTGTGTATGTAGCAGATTGTTACGAAGCAAAAGACCAAACCATCTTCAAAGAAGGAATCAAGAAACTGAATGAAGCCAGCCAGCAAAAGAATGGTAAATCATTCATAGAAAGCACACCGGAACAACGTCATGAATTATTGGTGGCGTTGGATAAAGAAGCCAAAGAATACCAACAGAATAAAAAACCGGAAGACCCGAATCATTATTTCCGAATGATGAAAGAGCTAACACTGTTAGGCTTCTTTACTTCAGAAGTAGGTGCTACCAAAGCATTACGCTATGTAGCGGTACCGGGTAAATATGAAGGCTGTATTCCTTATAATAAGGGGGATAAAGCTTGGGCGACTTAATTAAATAAAAGTAAAAATTCAAAAGTCAAAAGTTAGAAATGATAGTGCAAGCTTCTTTTCACTTTTGACTTTTTACTTTTGATTTTTGACTTTTCTTTTCCATCATTTAAAATTTTCACCATGTCAACCAATCGTAGAGAATTTCTTCGCAATACGGGATTTGCGGCGCTGGCGGCTTCTTTGCCTTTTGCCGGTAAATCGTCTTCTTTTTTAAGCTCGCTTTCTCCTTATAAACCTATTGGCTCTTTTGGAATTCAGTTATGGACTGTGAAAGAAGCATTGTTTGCTGATGCGAAAGACACGCTTGCCAAACTTTCTTCCTATGGATATAAACAGATCGAAAGCTTTGAAGGTCCAAAAGGATTTTTTTGGGGTATGAAGAATACTGAATTCAAAAAATACATGGATGATCTGGGTATGAAGATCGTTTCTTCTCACTGTAACAATACAGTGGATTTTGAAAGAAAAGCTGCTGAAGCTGCTGAGATCGGCATGTCATATTTGATCTGTCCATGGAAAGGTCCACAGAAATCAATCGATGATTTCAAGCGCTTCAATGATGAATTCAATAAGTGTGGTGAGATCGCTAAGAAGAATGGTATTCGTTTCGCTTATCATAATCACGACTATTCTTTTAAAGTACTTGACGGACAAATTCCGCAAGTGGTGATGATGGAAGGAACAGATAAAGATTTGGTGGATTTTGAAATGGATATTTATTGGGTGGTTGCTGCAGGAGAAGATCCTAAAGCATGGTTCAAAAAATATCCGCATCGTTTCCGTTTGTGTCATGTGAAAGACCTGACCAAAACAGATAAAGGGAATGAATCTTGCCAGATTGGAAAAGGAACCATTGATTTCAAATCGATTTTAAGTGAAGGATCTAAATACGGAATGAAAACATTCATCGTAGAACAAGAAGCATTCACCGGAACCAACCCAATGGATAGTGCAAAGGCAAATGCAGGGTATATGCGTAAGTTTGAAATCTAGTGAATAAAGAATATTGAATAAAAAATGTCGAATGATGAAGTAAATACAACTTTCATCATTCGACATTTTTTATTCAATATTCAATATTTCCTACACTCCCAAACTCCACCCCTCTCTATACTGTCTTCTCACAAACTGATTGGCTTCGTCGAAATTGGTGATCTTCATGTTTGGACCATCCCATACTAACCTAATGTTACGACCTGGGTATGTGGTACGTCCATTTTCCATTTTCTTCTGAAGGTCATAACTACGAATGGCTAAGTTGCCCATGAGTACACTTTCAGTAAGTGGTCCGGCTACATCGAAATTAGAACTCAGGTTTTTGGCAGCTTCTGAGCCATAACCGGCAATAGCAGCTTCTACCCATGCGGCATAATGCCCATTATCGCCGTTCGGAACTCTGGCAACGGTTTGAGGTACTTGTGTGGTCTTGGTTAAGCTGGTTGGCAATAAATTGGGAATCGCTCCATAAGTGCCACACATCATCTTTCCTTTGGTACCGATGAAGATGGTACCATTACCACCATCGCCCATCATTTCATTGGGTCCTAGTTCTGCCGGACGTTCGGGTTGAATACCACCATCCATCCAGTGCATGGTAAGATCAGGTTTCCCATTCTGCCCTTTGAATTTTAAGATGATATGAGAAGCAAGAGGTCCGCATTCAGGTGCATATACTGCGTTCCAGTTTCTTTCATAACGTTTTGCCACGCTACATTCTGCAGATTCAGGATAACCAAGTCCCAATACAGCAAATGCAGGCGCCATAATATGACAGGCCATATCACCCAAAGCACCGGTACCATAATCCCACCAACCACGCCAGTTGAATGGAACGAGATTGTCTACATAATCCTTATATGGCGCTGTACCCAACCAAAGGTCCCAGTTCAGTTCTTTAGGTACCGGTAACGTATTTTTTGACCATTGGATACCTTGTGGCCATACGGGTCTGTCTGTGTAACAATAAACGGTATGTACATCACCAATTAAGCCTGCATTGTACCAATCTACCAACTGTCGAACACCATCGCCTGATGCGCCCTGGTTACCCATTTGTGTCACCACTTTATAACGGTGAGCTGCCTGTGTAAGCATACGTGCTTCATAGATATCGTGTGTCAATGGTTTCTGAACATATACATGTTTACCCAGTTGCATAGCAGCCATGGCTTGTACAGCATGCATATGATCCGGAGTGGAAACAGATACCGCATCTATATTTTTATGCTCCTTATCCAACATTTCTCGGTAGTCTTCATACACTTTGGCATTTGGATAACGCTCTCTACTTTTACCCGTTTGTCTGCTGTCTACATCACAGAGAAAGGCGATATCTGCTTTTCCGCTCTTAAAAAAACTATAAATATCACTCTCACCTTTACCCCCTGCGCCAATACCGGCAATTTGAAGTTTGTCACTGGGCGCAACAAAACCGCGACCCAGTACACTGCGGGGAACAATGTAAAACCCGGCTAAAGCGGTTAAACCATTTTTGAGAAATTTTCTTCTGGAATCATCCTGTGCAACAATGTCTTGTTGTTTCTTTTTGGAGTTTTTTTTCATAAAAATCAGTTGTTGGTTGGATAAGCAATCGAACTATGAATTTATTTAATTATTTTGATTGATAAGTATAAAAGATTAAGCCGATCATTCAGCAGCTTTTTTGTAAAAAAAGACCCTGCATGATCGGCTCAATTCATCGTAATGCGGTGGATTTATAAATTAGGCGGTCGTCTGTTTTCGATATACATATCAATACCGGTATATTTCCCGCTAACTTTCTTTAGCATACCCGTATCCACAAATCCAAACTTCTTCTGTATAGTCAAAGAATCTTCATGAATATAAGTAACCATTATCCATCTATCGCTATCCAATCGCAAGGGTAATGACTTGGATTGTTGTCCATTATGGGTGTTGATTTGTAACGCATAGATACCTCTCTTAAATTCTGTTACAGGTATCTCTTGCAACCCGGGTTTAGCCTGATATTGCCTGGGAGAGAGACTCTTATTTTTCTCTCGATCGTTCATTACAATACTGAAATCTATTTTTTCCTTACTCTCATTATTGAAAACCAAATAAGTGACGGGTCTGTAAGCTTTACATGATAGCAAAAAAATAAGTGCTAATGATAATTGGATTTTACTGAGTCGCATAGACGAATATTTACATCAAAAAATAAGCTGTTGCTTCATCGTTTGATGACGCATTTGACTAATGATGTATATAAAACGTAAAACGTTGCCTCTCTATCAAATAAAAATTGATTTTTATTGATTGAAAGTACTATCTGGAACAATGGCAAAGCTGCCGGGTTGAATATTGAAAAAGGTGATATCTGTTAGGTCTTGATTGGAGCGAAATCCATTCGCATATCTTCCCTTTTGTTTGTAAGGATAATTTTGAATCAGTGTAACAGGGGTTGTAGTATAAAACTGTGCGAGGTTTTGATCCCAAAACAACTCATCGCAATACAGCGTGTCTCCTTTTACATTATAAATGACCACCTGATCTCTTAGGTATACTTTACTTTCATTTTGTAAGTAACGACCATATTTAGCAGATAGCCTGCTTTCTACTTTCATGCTGTCATCATAAAACTCTACAAACAAAGAATTGGGAAATTCTGTTTTTCTGGCACTATCACCTTGATAGCGCAAAAGCAAAGGTGCCGTTAACTTTGCGCCAATTTTTCCATTCTGACTTAAAAAGCTTTCAATATTTTTTCCTTCTTCGATACCGGGTAGTTTTTTTCCAAAAGCTTTTACATCATTGACATCATTTTCACAGGCTAATAAAAAAACACAGCCCAACAAGCAGGCTGTGAGAAGGTATTTAATATGTTGATGATGATTAATCATACCTACGTTTCTGGAACCAAATATCAGTTAAGCTCATGCCCAAAGTAAACTGAGCATAACTTTCAGTGATATTATTTACGCCTGTACCACGCTTCCCAAATTGTAAAGCAGTATTCAGGATGGTAAATTGACGATCATAATTATTCCATTTTTTAATGGGGAATCCCGCACCCAATGAAAAGCCTGATGTTTTAAGACCATTGCCATCAGGATCGATATAATCCTTACCAATAAAAGCACCCACACGATAATTCACATTACTCCAGTAATTTCTACCATTCAATGGATCTGGAGCCAGTTGAGCACCTACTTTTAATTGCCAGCTGTTTACTAGCTGATCAGGCTGATTGTAAAAACGATACTTGCTCCATTGTGTGGTGGTATACTCTGCACCAATTGACCACATTTGAAAAGTACCGCGGTTATTGCTGGATGTTTTATGAAAAGTGATACCCGCAGCATAAGTGGATGGTAGCACAATAGTGCCTTTAATATTATTGATAACTGAAACCGTATCAATCGTAATATCACCGGCTACAGATTCGGTATAAGTTTCTCTTTTTTGATCCTGCGAAGCGGACATATTTTGATTGAGGGAATAAGTACCCCCTAATCTTACGAAATAACTATTGGTAACATTTGTTTTCTGATCTACTTTCTTCTTCAACAAGAATTCATATTGAAAACCTGTATTCAAAAAAACCTTGTTGAAAGTAGTGATGGTAGATGAATTCGACTGGAAAAAGAAAGCGGTATCACTCAGGAAAATCTTTTTGGTAGAGATTTCTCTTCTCCCAAAATTGAAACCGGTATTAAAACCAATACTGAGATTTTTCCATTTTTTACCAATTCCTAGAAAAGCTTGATTCAATCCCCCTGATCCTTCATAAA
This sequence comes from Sediminibacterium sp., assembly GCF_051861365.1. Taxonomy (NCBI): domain Bacteria; kingdom Pseudomonadati; phylum Bacteroidota; class Chitinophagia; order Chitinophagales; family Chitinophagaceae; genus Sediminibacterium; species Sediminibacterium sp. The sequence continues at coordinate 13,532 of NZ_JBHYCW010000004.1, forward strand.
TAGTGGCAAGACTATCACCAGCTACTCTTTCTCTGTTCACAACAGAGTAGTTGATACGAGTAACAGGTCTGATACCAAATGCCATACCCAAGCCTTTGGTTCTTTTTAATGGCATACCTACTGCCAGATAAGACGGATAGAAATAATTAGATCGGAACTTACCGGATGGATTTTCACTTCTTAGATTTCTGGTATCGATGGTTAATCCGATATCATAGGATACCATGAAATAATTAGAATAAGTAGCGGGGTTCATAAAATTCACCGCCTGACCCACATTATTATTGATACCATCAGAATAAGCAGCGCTTAGTCCGCCCATAGCCCGGCTGATCGAATGTAAACTGTTGAAGCTTTCGCCCAGTCCATAACGAGTGAAGGGTGAATTCTCCTGAGCGTTCGTTTGAAGCAGGGTAAATCCGGTGATCAGAATGGTTAAACTAAATCTCAGTAATGTTGTGCTCACAAATCGCATACAGGCCTTTAAAAATTAGATAAGGGTCGGCAAATATCCTGTTTTTTAGATGTGGTACAAAAAAAGCCATATCCCCCCCGGTTAATAGCACGTTAAAGTTGTTGAATTTCAATGCATAAGCGTCAATAATTCCATCAATTTCCTTGGTCATTCCCATGATGACACCACTTTGGAGATTGGTTTTGGTGTCAAAACCGATCAAAGGGAAGTGATGATCAGGTTCAACCATAGGTAATAAGGCGGTTTGTTCATGCATAGCTCTGAAACGCATGGTCATACCCGGCGAAATGCCCCCACCCAAAAACTCGTGTGATTTATTGATATAATTATAGGTGATACAGGTACCCAGTCCAATAGCCAAGTTATGCTTATGGGGGAAAAGGTACACAGCTGCAGCACAAATGGCCAATCTATCTGCACCGATTGTTTCGGGCTTACCTACTGGCGTAGTGAAAGGCAGTTTGCTGGTATGTCCGAGTTTATGAAAGCCTGTTCTTTCGGTCAGTAATGTTTCTAAGCCAACATTATGGTTGATGACAGAAGAAAGGATGGCTTTTTTTGGCTGATACTGATCCAGAATAGCTGACACTGTAGCCGTATCATCATTTTCCAGCACCAGTACTTCTTTGAGTTCTTTGCCCTCAAATACAGCGCACTTCAAACGAGTATTGCCAAAATCAAAACATAAGCTGGTATACATAGATGGGTTTATAGGTCAAAGTTAAAGCCTTTCAGTTCTCTAAAATGACCATTGAGTTGTATGCGTTCTTTTAAAGATTCCATTCCGGCTACAACAGGTAATACTTTTGATAAATGTTGTTTCAGGTATTCTAGTCGCTGTGATTCATGCAACAACCCCAATAACTCATATTCTTCCTCGAGTGAAAGTCCGGCATGATGTGCCAGATCATAACTGCACAATTCATCATCCGGTTTTTTAAAATCTTTACTCACCTGAATGAGTTTGTGTAGCTCTCGAATACCTGCTATTACTTGCGCAGCGAGTTTACTATTTTGTCTTTCATCATTATCGGGATAATGAACAATAGCACCACTGTAGAGTTTTTCGGGGATGGTTTTCACGAGTTCCAACATCCGGAATACTTTTTCTCCACGTGTACGGATATCCATTTTTCCGTCTTCATGCACTTGAACAATTTCAGTGATGGTAACCAATGTGCCCATCTCAGAAACATTGTTCTTCAGTACAATGGGGATACCAAAGGATCGATTTTCACTAAAACAATCATGGATCAATTGTTTATATCGAGGTTCAAAAATGTGGAGGTTTAATTGCTCACCCGGGAAAACAACGACACCTAATGGAAAAATGGGAATAAAATTGGTCATAGTATTTCAATACACTACGAAATAAGGAAAATAGCCGTTATCCGACAAATAGCGTCTAAAGATTCATAACCTTGTTTTCTTGAATACTTGTGTTTTGCTTTCTTGTATCATTTATTTCATCTTTACTTTGTGTTATGAAGATTTCAGGGTTTACTATTATCAAGAATGCAGTATTGAATGATTATCCGATCGTAGAAGCGATCCGTTCTATTTTACCGGTGGTAGATGAAATGATTATTCTGATTGGCGATTCTGATGATGCTACCCTTGCGCTCATGCAGTCTATAAATGATCCAAAGATTAAAATCCATCATTCCGTTTGGGATAAAAATTTACGTACAGGTGGTACTGTATTGGCTGTAGAGACCAATAAAGCTTTTCAATTGATTGATCCTGAAAGCGACTGGGCATTTTATATACAGGGTGATGAAGCGGTACACGAGCAATACCATGATACTATCCGTAAGACTTGTTTACAATACAAAGATGATCAACGCGTAGAAGGATTGGTATTTAAATATCTACACTTTTATGGAACCTATGATTATGTAGGCGATAGTAGAAAATGGTATGATCATGAAGTAAGAATTATTCGTAACGATAAAAAAATTAGTTCTTATAAAGATGCTCAAGGCTTTAGAGTAGGTGAAAGAAAACTATGGGTGAAACCAGTGGATGCTTATGTATATCATTATGGTTGGGTAAAGAGTCCGGAGCAGATGATGAAAAAAGTAAAAAATTTTACTAAGCTCTGGCATTCTGATCAAAAGCTCGAAGAATGGATGAAGTCCCCTGACTTCTGGAACTATGATGAATTCGATTCTTTGCAAAAATTTACGGGTACACACCCGGCTGTTATGCATGAAAGAATCGCCAGACAAAATTGGAATGTAGAACTCGATATCAGTAAAAAGAAGTTTTCGTTAAAAGATAGCTTACTTTATTACTTTGAAAAGTGGACAGGTATCAGGCCTTTTGATTTTCGTAATTACAGGATTTTGAAGTAGTCGGTTCTCGAAGAAAACCAGTTGGATAATTCCAAAACAAAGCTATGATCCATGCATGCATCCATACACTGTATTGGTATGCAAGATTGGTTTCTACCAAACAAGATACTATGATGGCTGCCGATACAGCACTCAATGCCATATTTCTTTTTTGAATACCTCGAATCAGCGGATAGATAAGCCATGTACTGAATAATACTAACCCTATAATACCGCTTCCCATCCACCAAAACAACCATTGATTAAATGGCCATCCAAAATCGAATGTTTGTTCAGGATAACTTGCTTGAATACTTTTTCTGATCACATCATCAATAGCAGACCACCCTATGTTATTTTGTCCGGATTGGATCAGTTGCCAAGCTTCACCATTGATTACTCTTCTGGTGGCGTCAGATAAAGTTGGATTGACTTTCCCGTCTTCAAACTGTTGCCAGTCGTATAATGTATAGGCAAGCTTTTGTTGTATGCTCGGTGATAGCTGATAAGTAATAGCGACCATTACCAGTATTACTAGTATTCCAATGATCAATCCTTTCTTTTGCACTCGGGTACCATTTATCAAAATAAACAGGGCAGTGACAAAGATCATGACCAGTATCATGATCCATGCTGTACGAATAGCAAGTAGTAAAATCGCAAGCAGTAAAAACAAACTGATCAGCCTCATTACTTTTTGATCTATGTATAAAACAAAACTGATACAGCAAGAGATTGCTACAAACATTCCAAAACGAACATGATCATGATCCATCCAAACCGCTACTGTTTGTCCTGAACCATACCTGATAAGGGCTTCCTGATAATGAGTAATGTACCAGAAAAGCGAATAACTCAACGCGATCAGACTTATCCAAACCCAATATTTCAACAATGCGCTTTGATGCTGTTTTGCCGCAATCAGGGAACCGGCAAACGAAGCAACGATGTAAGTACTTAAAGTAAGTAAATGATCAAGGTCTTCTTTGTTAAAACCATTCTGCCAGCAGCCCAATAGTGCAATGCATACAGGAGCTATTCCCCAGATCAGTAATGACTTATTTTCTTTCTGAGCAAGGTCTTTTCTAGAATGGGTAAACAGCCATATCATCCATAAAGCTGCGGATAAAGACAGGACAGCGCGGCTCCATAACAACCCTGCAAGGGAGATGATCATCAGTAGAACAGGTAGCCATGCTTTTTTCATGATATATCAACGAATGGGTGATACTCTGGAAGCAAATACTTTCTTTTGCAATAGTAAACTTAAATTTAAGCTACCGATCACAATATGTGGGATCAATTATTACAACAAATAGCATTATCTGAACCAAAAGCATTGGCCAGAAGCATTTCATTGGTAGAGAATGAAGTGGAAGGGTATGAACAATTTCTGGGGCAATTACCTGTTGGACATGCTGCCGTTACAGGCATTACAGGTCCACCGGGAGCCGGTAAGAGCACATTGGTAGATGCATTGATACAGCAGTGGGTGACTGCGGGTAAAAAAGTTGGTGTATTGTGTATAGACCCTTCTTCTCCTTTCAATTTGGGAGCGGTTTTAGGAGATCGGATACGGATGAGTGATTGGTACAATCACCCCAATGTATTTATCAGATCGTTGGCTACCAGAGGATCTTTGGGAGGATTGCATCCTCATATTATTGAGATCACCGCACTAATGCAAGCAACAGGTTTTGACCACATCATTGTTGAAACAGTAGGAGTTGGACAAAGTGAGATTGAGATTGCAGGCTTAGCAGATACTACTGTTGTGGTAGTGGTTCCCGAGGCAGGGGATGAAGTACAAACCATGAAAGCCGGCTTAATGGAGATCGCTGATATTTTTGTTGTGAATAAGAGTGACCGTCCCGAGGCGGATACTTTTGTACGCAATTTACGAATGATGTTAGCCCCTGCTTTTCATCAAACAACAACAGCTATACCTGTCATCAAAACAATCGCAACAGATAAAACAGGCTTAGTAGAACTTGCTACTGCCATTGAGCAACACCAGCAGGAAGTGCATCATTCTGAAAGAAAAGATTGGTTGCTAACAGAAAGAGCATGGAAATTAATTCAGCAACATCGCATGAAAGATATCAATAAGCAGGCTTTAAAAGACAAGATCGCATCATTACGATCGAAAGGAACATTTAACCTTTTTAGCTTTATTCATTCTTATATACAACAGTAATACTATCCTATGTCTTTTACTGCATCTGATATTTCAGTCGTGATGGCTACTTATAATGGAGAAAAATATCTCAGACAGCAGTTAAACAGTATACTTCAACAAACCATTGCTCCAAAAGAAATTCTCATCGTTGATGATGGATCTACTGATAATACGGTTGCTATCATCAAAACCTATGCGCATGATGATCGAATCCGTTTACTCATCAATGAAAAGAATATCGGATACATCAAAAGCTTTGAAAAAGGCATGTTGAATGCTACTTGTTCATTGGTGGCACTCAGTGATCAAGATGATATTTGGCTGCCTCATAAACTTGAAACATTGCTTTCGCACATGCAAGATAATATCGCTGTATACAGTGATTCAATGCTAATAAATGAAAAGGGGGAGTCGTTACTCAAAAAAATGTCTGATATCAAAAATCAGCTTACTTATGATAACTGTCTCATGTATACCATTGGTGCTTGGGCTCCGGGACATGCCATGTTATTCAGAAAGGAGCTGATTGAAAAATGTGCACCCTTTCCAACCATCGTAACCCATGATTTTTGGCTTGGATTTGTAGCATCCTGTTATGGCGGTATCCAATATGTAAATGAAGTTTTGGTTCAATACAGACAACACACAGACAATGCTATTGGAGCCAATACCCGACAGCAAGGAAAAGAGAAGCCAACTAAAAATACGAGAATAGAGATTGCCAGAAAAAGAATGCAAATGCTGTTTGAGAAATGTCCGGCATCATTACCTCATCAAAAAAAGGTGCTTGAAATACTCGCTATCACTTATCGAAAAACAGATGTTGGGAGTAGATGGAAACGAATGCGTACTTTTTTCAAATACAGGCATATTATATTAGCGTACAAAAAGAAATCATCATTTATGAAGATCTTATTTTGTATCAAAATGTTCTTTAAAATAGATGCTTAACCATTTTGAAGAACTGCATTCCAAAAGCGTTTGAAGAAGTTCTTAAGATGTATATGTTTGGGAATCTTTTGTTCTGAAAGCAGTCCGTCAAACTTATCACCCCTTCTTAAATAATATTTTGATAAGGTACCGGAAGTCATACCCCACTTAGCAATAAATGTATAATAACCTTTATTACGTTTTACCCGTTTAACAGAAATGGATCCGAAGTGATATACCCGGCTTTTTTCCAATCCTTTAAACAGACGGATACCTGCTTGCCAAAGTTTCATGGAGAAATCGGGGTCGGAATACATACCCGGACTGAATTCTACGCTATAGCCTCCCACCAAGTCCCATATATCTTTGTGCACAACGTTGGGGGGCCAGGTAGCACCCTGCCAGTCGTGAAATGGGATAGTGGCGAATTCTTTAATGAGTGTTTCTTCTTGAAATTGATCAATGGATGTTCCAAAATTTTTCTGAATAGAACAGCTGCTCTGGGCTTTGATTTCGATGGCAGTGGCTGAAAGGAAAAAATATTTGTGCCCAATTTTTTTTATTTCATCCAACATAGGCTTATCCCAGTTGGGACATACATACATGTCATCATTGATATACAATAGATAATCTGTTACAGCCAATGTTCTACAGCTATTCAGTGCATAACAAACACCTACATTTACAGGGCTGTATGAATAACTGATATCGGGTTGTGATTGAATCCATTCTAAAGTTCCATCAGATCCCTCATTTATATGAACAATGAGTTGATGTGGGTAATAGGAGTTTTTCCGAATGCTGTTTATGCAAAGCTGCAGGTAAGTTAAATTATTCCAACTAGGTATCATAATAGAGAATATGTATTCTTCTTTATGATCACTTTTATTTAAATGTTTTTTTTCAATTACCATTTGCTGCTACTATTTTATCAAACTATTTTTTTATTGACTTCATAGTGAGCATATTTCTTTTTTGCCCTTAATGTTGTGTTTTCAAGTATTCCTAACCAGTATAGTAAATAGACAATGGGTGTTATTGGAAAGCGCAATAGATCATAGAAGTATCGTTCTCTTATGTAGGTAATTTTTACTAGTTTCTCCAAAAAAAAATCAGAATGCTTTTTTGCTAAGTAGCGATGAATTAAAACATTTCTTTCGTTGTTGTCGAATTGCGCAATCATTGAATTACCTATAATACGATAAAAAAATAACTTCTCATTGATGAAATGAAAGGTAAAGTTATTCTTTGACGCATTGATCCAAAATTCCCAATCTTCAAATCCATAATAAGGCATAGCTTCATCATAGCCGCCATTTTTTTCCCATACCTCTTTTCTATATATGGCACAACCGTCTGCACAATTTCCTGTAACAAGCCCTAAATCATCAAATGGACGAACTTTAAATTGACGCTTCTTAATTGAAGTATCTCCAAAAAATTCTGGAGCAGCATATACAATGTCGGCCTGATTTTTTTCTAATAAAGGGATGGCTTTATTGATGTAATTAGGATCTATTTTATTATCAGCATCTAATGGTAGAATGTACTTTCCAACTGCAACATTTATTCCGGTGTTGCGAGCCTTGCCAGGTCCTCCATTCGTTTGATGAATAACCCTATAATTTAATTGCTTTAGACTCTCTAGTTTTTGAAGTGTTTCATGATCTGAAGATCCGTCATCAACTATAATAATTTCAACACTGTAGTTGATTTTACTGTAATCTATACTATCCAATGCTTCTTGAAGATATTGCCCATGGTTATAACACGGAATAACAATACTAACTATTGCGGGTTGCTGTGTCATTATTGATGCCTGACGGCTATAAGATTGATAACAAAATAAGCTATAATGTTTAATTTAACCAAATACTGAAAGATCAAGATGCTATGTTGTACTTTGCATTATTGTATAATCATTATAATAGGTATTTATGTCATCTCGTTTCAAAAAAATGACTAAAGCATTCGGGTTAATTGATGCAATCAAACTTTATATAAGGGTTAAACTAAAGCCTTACGGAGTATTAAGTGCTTCAAAATATAAAGGTCCTTTTTATTTGCGACCCCAAACAACCGACTATTTTACTTTCGATCAGGTCTTTTTAAGAAATCAGTATAACATTAATTTCCCCTTTGAAGTACAATATGTAATAGATGCGGGAGCTAATATCGGTTTGGCTTCTGTTTATTTTTCGCAAAAATATTCTAATTGCTCAATTGTAGCAGTTGAACCAAGTAAAGAAAATTTTGAAATTTTGTCGAAAAACATTGAACCTTATCCTAATGTAAAGCCTTTGCTTAAAGGCTTGTGGAATAAAGATGTTCATTTAATTATAGTTGATCATGGAGCAATAAAAAACTCCTTTATGGTTCAGGAAACATCCCCCAATGATCCAAATTCAATTTCCGCTATTTGTATTAGTACTATTATGCGTGAGCAAGGATGGAACCATATTGATCTATTAAAAATTGATATAGAGGGTTCTGAAAAGGAAGTATTTGAAAGCAACTATGAGCATTGGCTGCCTTTAACAAAAGCAATTGTGATAGAGTTACATGATCAAATGAAAAAAGGATGTTCCAAAGCTGTATTTGCGGCCACTAGCAAATACAACTTTTCTTTTTCTATCTCCGATGAAAACTTGGTATTTATAAATGAAGATCTGGTAGAGATGCCTTAGTCTTTAGTAGAAGTTTGTTTCTCATTTTTCATTACTTCCTGTTCTCTTTTCCACCAACGAAAACCAATGAAACCCATTATTGCAATAGGAGCAAATGCCAAATAAATAATGGCCGAGTTAAGGGCTTTGGCCGGACCTTCACCCAATTGTGAAGCAGTTTTTGTGCAAATAGAACATTGCGCGTCTACCAACTGACTGATTAGCACCAATACAACCAAAAAAACGATCATTTTCCATCCCTGCTGTTTCATACCGGAAAGTTTATGCAAAGGTAGGGATAAGTTGAAAGTCAAAAGTGAAAAGTCAAAAGTCAAAAAAATACTGTGAACCTCTGTGCCAAACTCTGAGCAACTCCTGTGGTAAAGTAACATATATAATCTTCTTTTGACTTTTCACTTTTGACTTTTGAATTCCCTTCACTATCTTTCTTGTTCAACCTTTTACCGTGAACCAACGAAGAGATTTTGTACAAAGGATCGGGCTCCTGGCCGGGGCATTTTCTGTCAATAGTCTGTTTCAGCAAGTACATGCCGCTGAATGGCAGTCTGAGCAGCAACGAGTGGCTGGTTTTAGTCCGGAACAAACGGCTATAGATGAAGATTATTGGACGGTTATTCAACAATCCTATACGGTGAATCCCAATCTGATCAATCTCAATAATGGAGGAGTCAGTCCTTCTCCCAGAGTGGTACAGGAAGCAGTAGAAAGATTCAATCAATTGTCTAATGAAGGTCCATCCTACTATATGTGGCGCATTTTAGACCAAGGGCGTGAACCTTTGCGTTATAAGCTGGCTACATTGGCGGGCTGTTCTCCCGAAGAAATTGCAGTCAACAGAAATGCTACCGAAGCACTGAATACGGTGATTTTTGGATTGGATCTGAAAGCAGGAGATGAAGTGATAGGTACCAAGCAAGATTATCCAAATATGATTCAGGCTTGGAAACAAAGAGCATTGCGTGATGGGATTGTATATACACAGATCAGTTTTGATTTTCCGATGGAAGATGATGATGCCATTGTATCAGCATTTGAAAAAGCCATCACGCCTAAAACAAAAATTTTACACCTAACACATATCATCAACTGGATCGGACAAATTCTTCCGGTGAAGAAGATTGCACAAATGGCGCATCAGCGTGGATTGGAAGTGATTGTTGATGGGGCCCACTCTTTTGGTTTACTTGATTTTAAAATACCCGACTTGGAATGTGATTATTTCGGCACCAGTCTACACAAGTTTCTTAGTGCCCCAATAGGCAGTGGGATGTTATGGATTAAAAAAGAAAAAATAGAAAAGATATGGCCCTTGGTTTGTAATGATAAACCTAGGAGTGATGACATCAGAAAGTTCGAAACCCTTGGTACCAGAAGCTTTCCAATAGAACAAGGAATAGGAGAGGCTTTGAACTTTCACAATGCGATCGGAGCAAAAAGAAAAGAAGAACGGATTCGTTACCTAAAAAATTATTGGGCGGAGAAAGCAAGGAATATTCCTAAGGTAAAAATACATACCTCATTCAAACCCGAATATGCTTGTGCAATTTGTGGTGTATCTATTGATGGCATGACACCCGCGCAATTGGATCAGGCATTATTCAATACCTATAAAATTCATACCGTTGGTATCGTCTGGGAAAACATTAGTTGTGTAAGAGTTACACCACATGTATACACCCGATTACAAGATTTAGACAAGCTGGTATTTGCGTTGGAGGAAATAGCGAGTAACAGAGTTTGAATCTTTGATTTTTTGATCTGTGATTGACAAAAGTCATTAGCTTTTCAACCAAATCAAAAAATCAAAGATCAAAAAATCAAAGATCCTAAGAAGCTTTTGCAGCAGCTTTCTTGGCTTTTGCAGCAGTAGCTTTCGCATTGGCCGGACGGCTTTTGCCGAATGAACCTTTGAATCTCTTTCCTTTAGCGGTTTTTTTATCGCCTCTACCCATGGTAATTATGTTTTAATTGATAAATAGTGAGCTGCAAAAATAGAAAAACCCCGCGAAAGCGGGGTTCAATTCTTTTTGGAGGCTTAGATTAGATCTTAGCGCTCAGTTCTTTACCGGCTTTGAAGCGGGCAACTTTTTTAGCTTTGATCTTGATCGTCTCACCAGTTTGAGGGTTACGACCTGTACGAGCAGCACGCTTAGATACAGAGAAAGTACCGAAACCTACTAAAGTAACTTTATCACCTTTTTTCAGGGTTTTAGTTACAGTATCAACAAAAGAATCTAAAGCAGCGTTAGCTTGAGTTTTGGTGATACCTGCATCTTCTGCGAGTTGTGCGATTAATTCAGCTTTGTTCATAGATGTGTTTTTAGATGTATTTTAATAAGAGAAACAAATTTATTCGCTTTTATCAAATAGCAAAATATTTTTACAACTTTATCGTCTTTTTGTGATTCCTTAAAACCCTTCGCCAACAAGCATTTCAGCCGATTGCGTATCAATTATGCATTGCATGTTTCAACACTGTTATCTCTTGAAACCCTTTATTATCAATGGTTTCAGATGATTTAAGCTGAAAAGCAGTCCCGAAGCGGGTTTCAGAGCAATATAGCGAAGTTTTGTGATTGTCAAAATGAATTTGCAAAACTATCCACACTCAATTCACAACCTGCATTAAAGAACGAAAACCAACGAATTGATTGCCCCAAATATCCAGTGCATCTTTACGTAAAGCGCTTGCGTGATGCTCAATGTAACGATTATAGTCTTCTTTGGTAGCGGCAAAATATTGAGTGGCATAAGTAGGTCCTTCGGTTTCATCCATTTCAAGCACACGTACAAAACGAAAATCTGTAAAACAACCGGTAGCCATTACTTCCGGAATATGTTTGGTTTTCATCCATTGTAGCCAGTTTTCATGAATACCCCAGGCCAATTGAATGGTTACATTATAGATATACACGATGAAAAATTTATAGTTTGTATGAGTATTAGATGATTTCTGCGTAAATCGGACAATGATCGCTGTGTTTCACATCCGGATAAATAGCAGCTGCTTTCAATTGAGGTGCTAGAGTATCTGTAATGCTGATATAGTCGATCCTCCAGCCCTTGTTTTGTAACCGTACTGATGGAAATCTTTGACTCCACCAGGAATACGCACCCGTAGCTTGCGGATGAAGCTGACGGAAGGTATCTACCCACTTATTGGCTAAAAACTGATCCATCCACGCACGTTCTTCCGGTAAAAATCCCGATGACTTTTTATTTCCTTTCGGGTCATGGATATCAATTTCCGTATGCGCAATATTATAATCGCCCGTTACAATCAGTTTCTTTCTTTTCTTTCTCAATGCTTGTACGTATGTAAAAAATTCATCCAGCCACTGGTATTTATAAGTTTGTCTTTCATCCCCACTGGTACCGGAAGGAAAATATGCATTGATGAGGGTAATATCTCCAAAATCAGCTCTGATCACTCTTCCTTCAGCATCGCTTTGATCTATACCATTTCCATAAAGTACTTGATCGGGTTTTATTTTTGTAAAAATAGCAACCCCACTATAACCCTTTTTTTGAGCGGAATACCAAAATGTTTGATAACCCATTTTTTCAATAGCACTTACATCTACATCTTCTTGATTGGCTTTGGTTTCTTGTAGACAAATAATATCTGCCGGATTGGTTGCTAACCAATCTGTAAAACCCTTTTTCATGGCGGCTCTGATGCCGTTGACATTATATGAAATGATGCGCATAGCTGTCTGATTTATCGGAAGAGACGGGAAAACCCAATCATCATCAACTGATTCAATATTTCTTTGTCTAAAGATGCATCAAAAACAGCAATTCTTTCCGGTAAAAATTTTCCCATAGCAACGGCTACATTGTTTTGATTCAGATAAAATTCTTTCAATGTGTTTTTATTGCTACACATAATCGTGAAAGGCTGATTGTGTATGAGTCCGGTAATGACATACTCTGAAAAAATTTTTCTTGAAACTTCATCAGGGTTCATTAAGAAAATACTGATACTATCATAGCCATTGCTGAGTTTATTCAGGTAGATCATTCTGTTTTCTGCTCCTAAACCGTTATTTTTTGTTTTTAAGACCCATTTATTCTCTACTACTAAACCGGTGTTTTTTATGATCTTGAATTTGGCGATTGTATCCTGGTCTTTCAATAAAAAATGTAGAGAATCGGGCATGAAACTGGTAAATACTTCGTCTTCATTTAAATAATTAAAGATAGGGTTGATCTCAATCAGCATTTTTAAAGAATAATTTTTATCTCTCAGCACGTCTCTGCTGTCTTGTTTTAACTGAACAAAATCAGAACTGTTTTGTCTACCTGTACTATTGATAGCGGTACTTATAATAGACATGTCTACAACGTTTTTATTTTTCCCTTTTGTAAAGAGTTCTTCATAAAAGGGTTCACCCAGTCGAATGAGCTCGTCGGTCTGATCTCTTTTATAGGAGGCAATATTATTTTTATTGTTTACTTGTATAACAGGATAATTACTGATGATGGGGAGTAAGAAATTATCAGCGTAGAATACCGGCGCTGCTTTTATCTCAAGCATTCCTATTTTATTTTCCGGATCCAGGATGCGCTCAAATGCGTGATTGAGCATATCTGTAAACCCTTTATTACTCAGTGAAGGAGTAGATGCTTGGATACCAAAACCATTACTACTACCTCGCGTAATGCAGATGGTGATGATTTCTTTTAGTACGATTTCTTTTTCTGAGTTGATTAATACAACAGTTAAATCAAATACGGAAGCAGTTCTTTTGAATAATGCAGAATCTTCCTTGTATTCTGGGTGTACGTAATAAAAAGTGTTGGTTTCAAATTCATATAAATCAAGGTACATATGCCATGTACTGCTGTCTGCTATGGTAAATGGTATTTCAGTAGAGCCGGTTGGTTTCAATTCGGGTAATACTGTTATGCGCAAATCTTGATTCATGAGTTGCGCATTTTTATGTTTCAGTAAGCTATTGTTCAATTGTTTGAGTAATACAGCTTTGGTTTCTTCTTGTTTTAGATACTGCATCACCGGTCCTACCATTGAGAAAGTCCTGAATTGTTCCAGTAATACTTTTTTTTGTGCGGATGCCGATAGTAAGCATGCGGTGCATATGATGACGCAGTAAAATTTTCTCATAAAACTGTTAAGGATGTTTAACTGTTTATTATTACAGCAAATTTTGTGCTAATTTGAAATTTAATCAATATAAGGATAGATATGAATAAAACAGAAAGGATTATTCCGGCCAAAGAACTCGTGTATTTGGATGGACCGAAACCCAGGATCAATGAGTTAGCTTTTGCTTGGCAGATTTTTCGCCAGTTTATTAAAGGCTTTCGTACACTCCACTTTGTGGGTCCTTGTATTACGGTATTTGGATCTGCTCGCTTTAAAGAAGATCATCCTTATTATCAGCAAGCGGTTGAAGTTGGGAAAAAAATTGCAGAACTTGGATTTACCACCATGACAGGCGGTGGTCCGGGCATTATGGAAGCAGCCAATAAAGGGGCTTTTGAAAATGGGGGGCAATCAGTAGGCTGTAATATTAAATTGCCTTTTGAACAGTACCCCAATCCATACATGCATCGATGGATCACTTTTGATTATTTTTTTATCAGAAAAGTGTTGCTGGTAAAATATTCTTACGCATTTATCATCATGCCGGGCGGATTTGGTACAATGGATGAATTTTTTGAAACACTTACACTGGCACAAACCAAAGTGATCAATGATTTTCCGATTGTATTATTGGGGAAAGACTATTTCCAGCCATTGTTAGATAGTATTGATGATATGGCAACACATGGCACTATTTCTGCGGAAGATAAAAAACTATTATTCCTCACTGATGATGTGAAAGAAGCCATGGATTACATTAAAACATACGTTCGTAAAAACTATACTGTGAAACCGAGGAGGAGATTGTGGTGGTTGTTTGAGAAAAGGTGATAAACAGAAGAATATAGAATGTAGAATATCCAATTTCGAAATTGGATATTCTACATTCTATATTCTCTATCCTTCCAACACCGGACTCAGCCATTTTTCTGCAACTTCTTTTGTCATGCCTTTTCTTCTGGCATAGTCTTCAAACTGATCTTGCTGAATTTTGCCTACTCCATAGTACTGACTTTGCGGATGCGCAAAATACCATCCACATACAGATGATGCAGGATACATGGCCAGACTTTCTGTAAGTTCTATGCCGATGTTTTGAGTGACTTGTAGTAAATCAAATAATTTATACTTCTCGGTATGATCCGGACATGCAGGATAGCCCGGCGCCGGACGAATACCCACATATTTTTCTTTGATGAGCTCTTCATTGCTGAGTGACTCATTTTGATCATAGCCCCAATATTCTTTTCTGGTTTTCAAATGCAGGAATTCTGCAAATGCTTCCGCTAAACGATCGGCCAAAGCTTGTAGCATGATCTTGTTATAATCATCATGATTCGCTTCAAATATCTTGATGTGTTCGTCAATGCCATGAATGGTGACAGCGAAAGCACCGATATGATCTTTCTTTCCGCTGCTTGCAGGAGCAATAAAATCAGCTAAAGATAAATTCGGTTGTCCGGGAGCTTTTTTGATTTGTTGACGCAGGAAGGAAAGCGTGGTCTTTTTGTCTTTGTTGGTTACAACCACATCATCATCTTCACTGGCAGCTTCCCAGAAACCAATGGTTCCTTTGGCAGTGAGCCATTTTTCTGCAACGATGGTATCCAATAAAGCATTGGCATCATTGTACAATTTAGTAGCTTCTTTTCCAACCACAGTATCAGTCAATATCTCAGGGAAATTACCATGCATTTCCCAAGCAATGAAGAAAGGTTTCCAATCGATATAAGAACGAATCTCATTCAAATCTGCATCTGCAAATACTTGAACACCTGTAAAACCAGGCGTAACAGGAGAGAAATTTGCCCAATCGATATTGACTTTATTCTGTAATGCTTCACTGTAAGGCAAGTATTGTTTGATACTTTTTTTATTATCAAATCCTTCTTTCAGTTTTACATATTCCTCAGTGGTAGATTTCAGGAAGACCTCTTTCTGTTCTTTGTTTAACAGGGAGCCTGCAACCGTTACACTTCTGGAAGCATCTAATACATGAATCACACCATTGCCATATTCCGGAGCAATCTTAACAGCAGTATGCATTCTGGAGGTAGTAGCTCCTCCAATTAATAAGGGCTGCGTCATACCACGACGCTTCATTTCTTTGGCAATATGTACCATTTCATCCAATGAAGGCGTGATCAGTCCGCTCAAACCAATGATGTCTGCATTTTCTTTTTGTGCGGCATCCAAAATTTTATCCGCAGGTACCATTACGCCCAGATCAATAATATCATATCCATTACAACCCAATACCACACCTACAATATTTTTTCCGATATCGTGTACATCACCTTTCACAGTGGCCAATAATATTTTTGCTGCACCGGCTGCTTCTGTGTTGGCAGTTCCGGCTCTGAGGTGTGCTTGTTTTCTTTCTTCTTTCTCCGCTTCAATGTAAGGAGTGAGGACTGCTACGCTTTTTTTCATTACACGTGCACTCTTCACCACTTGTGGTAAGAACATCTTACCGGCACCAAATAAATCACCCACAATGTTCATTCCATCCATCAATGGACCTTCAATCACATCCAGTGGCTTGGGATATTTTTGTCGGGCTTCTTCTGTATCTGCTTCAATATAATCAGTGATACCATTGATGAGAGAATGTGCCAGTCTTTTTTCAACAGGCTCATTACGCCAGGCTTCATCTTTCACTTCCACTTTACCCTTTGCTTTCACGGTTTCTGCAAACGCAATGAGTTTTTCAGTGGCTTCATTATTTTCGTTATTTCTGTTTAGCAGTACATCTTCACATAGATCGCGAAGTGTGGGTTCTATTTCATCGTATACCACCAATTGTCCGGCATTCACAATACCCATATCCATTCCGGCCTTGATAGCATGAAATAGAAATACAGAGTGAATGGCTTCACGTACATGGTCATTGCCTCGGAATGAAAATGAAACGTTTGATACACCACCACTTACTTTGGTGAGTGGCATCAACTGTTTGATTTCTCTGGTTGCTTCAATAAAATCTACCGCATAATTATTATGCTCTTCAATACCGGTGGCTACTGCAAAAATGTTGGGGTCGAAAATAATATCCTGTGGTGGGAAGCCTACTTTTTCAGTAAGAATTTTATACGCGCGGTGACAGATCTCTACTTTTCTTGCCTTGGTATCGGCTTGTCCTACTTCATCAAATGCCATTACAATAACAGCTGCACCAAATGCTTTACAAATGAATGCCTGTTCAATGAATTTCTCTTCTCCTTCTTTCATGGAGATGGAATTCACAATGCATTTCCCTTGTACACATTTCAATCCGGCTTCAATGATCTCAAATTTTGAACTATCGATCATGATCGGTATACGTGCAATATCCGGTTCACTTTGCAAAAGATTCAAGAAAGTGGTCATGGCTTTTACACCATCCAATAATGCGTCATCCATATTCACATCCAACACCTGCGCGCCATTCTCTACTTGTTGACGGGCAACAGACAATGCTTCTTCATACTTGTTCTCGCGAATCAGTCTCGCAAATTTCTTTGAACCTGTTACGTTCGTTCTTTCACCAACATTCACAAAGTTGGTTTCCGGTCTAACCACCAAGGGCTCAAGACCTGATAAACGGAGATAGGGTTTTATAATAGTAGCTGAACTCATGTCGTTAACTTAAAAATTAAACCAATGCTGTTTCAATTACAGGAAGTGGTCTGGGTGAAATCTTTTTAACGTGATCGGCGATATGTTTGATGTGATCGGGTGTGGTTCCGCAGCAACCGCCTACAATATTTACAAAACCTTGTTGTGCCCATTCTTCAATGAAATGAGCTGTTTGATGGGGTGCTTCATCATATTCTCCCATTGCGTTCGGTAATCCGGCATTGGGGTATGCAGAAGTATAACAAGCTGCAATCTGACTCAGTTCTTCAATATGTGAACGCATTTCAGCAGCACCTAACGCACAGTTTAATCCCACACTTAAGGGTTCTGCATGCATTACAGAGGTATAAAAGGCTTCGAGTGTTTGTCCACTCAATGTTCTTCCCGATGCATCCGTAATGGTACCACTGATCATAATCGGCAATTCAGGAATACCTGTTTCACGGAAAAATTGTTTGGCGGCAAAAATGGCACCCTTGGCATTGAGTGTATCAAAAATGGTTTCGATCAATAAAATATCTACACCGCCATCTACCAATCCTTTGATCTGTTCTTTGTAAGCTGTTACCACTTCATCAAATGTAACTGCTCGAAAACCGGGATTATTCACATCAGGCGACAGGCTCAATGTTTTATTCAATGGACCAATGGCCCCTGCAACATATTTAGGAGTTGTAGTTGGATTTTCAGCGATAAATTCTTTAACGGCATCCTTTGCACATTTTGCAGCAGCTACATTTAACTCATAGGCAAGTGATTGCATATCATAATCAGCCATTGCAATCGTTGTGCTGCTGAAAGTATTGGTTTCAATAATATCAGCACCGGCAGTCAGATATTCTTTATGAATACCTTTGATGATATCCGGTTGAGTGATGCATAATAGGTCATTGTTTCCTTTTACGTCGCAATGCCAGTCTTTGAATCCCTCACCACGATAATCGGCTTCTGTTAATTTGTGACGCTGGATCATGGTACCCATGGCACCATCAATCACCAGAATTCTTTTTTCCAATTCTTTACGAATACTCATAATTCACTTCTTTTAGAACAATCAATTGTTCATTTACTTGAGTGAACCAATAAAACGTAGGGAGAAAATTTGAGGGTGCTTTTCTGTACGTTTATTAGTTCGATTTGTCCCGCCGTAGGCGAGAGTGCAGGCCGAACAATAAACAAATCCGCCTGTGTAGGGTACAAAGATAAGTAAAATGCGATAAAAAAGCCCCTGTAATCATGAATACAGGGGCTTTTAAGTGGTTTTATCTCTTTAAGCTTTTTTCTTTCGACCAATATTGAATATTCTGGAGATATTAAAACCCCAGCGTATATCACCTTTACCCCATGATCCAAAAGTTTCATGAATAAAAGTATGTTCGTTCATGCCGATAGAGTTGGTGAAATGTAATTGGAATACGTGCCCACCTGTTTGTATATCTACTCCAATGGATAATGGATTATACGTGCCGTCGAAACGCTCTGTCTGAACAAAATATTCAGCATTGATGCTTACGCGCTTACTAACTTTTTGTCTAGCTAAAAAGCCTACAGAGAAAAGGTCTTTCGCTCCTCCCGATAAGAACAGAATTCGGTTGTATCTTGTATAGGTAGGGGAGATTTGAAGAGAAGTATTTTCATTGAACTTTCTCGCAATCATTAATTGTGCCGTATAATAAGTTCTGTCTTGGGTTTTTACATTCAAAGTCGGATCAGCATAGCGTACTCCACGATACATGACTGAGCCCAATAAAGAAACTGATACCGGTACATTTTTCACACCACTGCTTTGCCTGAGTAGTCTGTATTTTACAAAAGCATCCGCTTCCTTATTGGTTCCCGTTCTTCCAATACCAATCATTAAATTTTCTGCCAACCCAAAATCAAAGCCAATACGTGCTGCAACAAAATCCAGTCCAAATAAATTATAGAACCCTTGATTTAAAGGAGCAAAACGGTGATTGATACGAAAGTCCATGCTCCCTTTACCGGTTATTTCTACCGTTTGTGTGGTCACCAAGCGAGTGGAATAAAAAGTGTTGAGCGTTTTTTCAGTTCTGTTTTTGTCTTCCGCTGCAGCAGTGCTGTCTTGCATTTTAAACAGATCTGTTTGTTGTGCAA
This sequence comes from Sediminibacterium sp., assembly GCF_051861365.1. Classification (NCBI taxonomy): domain Bacteria; kingdom Pseudomonadati; phylum Bacteroidota; class Chitinophagia; order Chitinophagales; family Chitinophagaceae; genus Sediminibacterium; species Sediminibacterium sp. The sequence continues at coordinate 32,985 of NZ_JBHYCW010000004.1, forward strand.
CAGCACTAAATGTGATAAGGGTTAGGCAAAAAATAGCCATTGACCTTTTAAATAAGATCTTCATACAGGTGTTTTTATGGTGATAATGATTACTGGTATTGACAGTTGATATCTACTGTTACTTTTTCTGTAACGGAAGATGCGTCGATTTTAAAATCGCTCATGTTGATCACGAATCCGGCTCTGGCACTTGGCTTTCCAGCTTTGATTTCAATATTCCCTTTTACGGTGATGTTTTTAGTAACACCATGCAAGGTCAGATCTCCTTTTACTGTTACGGGATAGCTTCCATCTTTTGTGAAATTCACATCTTTCAGGTTCACAATATTGCCTTTAAAATCAGCTCTTGGAAACTTGCTGCTCTCAGCATATTGATCATTGAAATGCTCTTGCATTTCTGCATATTTGAATTTAAAACCTTTGATCAGCATGCTGAAAGTGATCTGTCCGTTATCAGCTATTCTGCTGGTCACTTCATTATTCACCGCTTTCACGTCTCCATCTGTGGGAGATTCAAATGTGATCTTACCATTACGTGTTCCAAATATTTTCTGTGCATCGGCTTGCATTCCGATGAAAAGAACTAATGATAAGAGCCCGATAATTTTCTTCATAATCTTTCCTTTCTTATTTTACTAAAATACCATCGTTGATAACAACATTGGCATCGGGAATATATCCCCTGCAAAAGCCTTTGAATGTAATGTTTTGTCCTACAGTCAATGCACCCGGATTTGTCTTAAAAGTACAATTGATCACTACGAATGGATCATTTGTTTTTATATCTACGACAACCTGACCATCCTGGTTTGTATTCACTGCTAATATCTCGCCCGACAATTCTATTGCTTTATCCAGATACAAAGCGTTGGCTGCGTTTTCATCTGCTTTGAAAGCATCGAATAATTGCTGCGCAGTCATTTGTACCCCTTCTTTCTGACTCACATCTTCATGCTTACGGTTGTAAACAAAAAATACAGTTGCCGCAACCGATAAAACCGCACCTAATATTCCCAACCATAACAACTTCTTCGCTTTACTGAAGTTCGTAACTACATATATCAATAGACCCAGAAATGGAAGAATTGCTACTATGATCATCCATTTTTGTCGCTGGCTCTTATCTATATCTGTCCTTTTCGATACTGTAATCACAGATATGATCATCAAGACCAACCAAATGATGCCTGTGCTGACCAATCCTGCCATTAAACCTGATATTTCCATATACTTGATTTGAATGAAAGAAACAGTTATTTTTTGTTTTAGTTCATTACCGATTAAAGATCAAAAGATAAAACAAATACTGCTCCTAGAAAAATTCAATGTTTAAACGGCAAATTAGTCGATCTTGTTTATATGAACTATTACGAAAAGTGGAAAGAAAGGTTGCTTTTGGGCAAAAAACACCTATTTCACATATTGTTGCACCGGAAGTCGATTTGCAATGCTCTTTGCTAGGGTCATTTCATCTGCATATTCAAGATCGCCCCCAAAAGCAATACCTCGTGCAATGGTGGTAATGCGACAAGGAAGGTGTGCAATTTTTTTCTGGATATAGTAGATAGTAGTATCTCCCTGGATATTTGGGTTCAAGGCAAAAACAATTTCCTCGGTCTTTTCTTTCTCTATACGCTGAACAAGTGATTCGATGCTTAACTGTTCAGGACCAACACCATCAAGAGGAGAAATGATACCGCCTAGTACATGGTAAGAACCATTGAACTGTTGGGTGGTTTCGATGGCAATCACATCTCTTATATTTTCTACCACGCAAATCATTTGCTGATTGCGCATGGAATTGGAGCAAATAGAACAAATATCACCATCACTGATATTATGGCAACGCTGACAAAATTTGATATCCCTCCGCATGCGTGCAATGGTTTCACCAAAATGCTGCACTTCATTGACTTCCTGTTTTAATAGATGCAACACCAATCGTAATGCCGTTTTTTTCCCAATACCCGGAAGCTTGGAAAACTGCGCTACTGCATTTTCTAAAAGTGAGGAGGGGAATTGCATGGCGCGAAGATAAGTGAGAAAGATACAAGCTGCAAGCTTCAAGCAACAGGCCACAAGGAAGAGACAAGATTCAAGGTACAAGCTTGGTACACCTAGATTACCGATTACCTCACTTGTAGCTTGAAGCTTTCGGCTTGAAGCCTATTGCAACGCAATGGTTGTTTCATTATCCCAGTTTGCGCGGATATTCAGCTGTCGGGGGATATAAAATACTTTCTCCGGTTGCTTTTTGATGGGTGTAAAGCTTCCGGTATCCCATTTACCGTTTTTATTTCTATCGTACAAAATTCTCAACTCATAGCTACCCGGTTTAAAGCGACGGATCTGAATATCATTTTGATTGATGGGATAGGAAGCTACTTGTTCATCATTTTGAAAGAGCTGTAATACGGCATGCTGACTGGTATCAACATTCAAAAAGCGAAAGCGAACGCTGCCGTACTCTGTTTCTTTTCGTATACTCAAAAGTAGTGTGTCTGTTTTGGGAAGTGAAGTAGCATTACTATCCAGCGCAGCATCTTTTTGAATGACCAGTTTATATGTCGTATTTTCTTTCCAAGGATAGCGGAGGGTGAATGTTTTTCGGAGGCTATCTAAAGCAACAGTGTAACCCTTTTGTAATACGTCATCATTATCTGTTAATCTCACTTTCCCGGTATCCAAGGAAAATACTTTTCTATTGAATACCATTTTAAAATCGCTGAGAAGATCTTGCATACCATTATCTAAAATGGCGATATAGCGCAATCTTTTATCGTCACGCAAAGAAGGAGGTAAGCCACTGGATGGGTCTGTAGCTTTCTTATCGGTAGTAATGGATTGCGTAAAAGCATAAAAAGTATCTATCTTGTTACTATTGCTGCCAATTTGTACCAAAGAATCTCTGAAAGCAAAGAGTGAGCTGCTGTCAAAAGTTTTATTGTAGCTTTTCCCATTCACAATATAAGCTGCAAAGGTACCGGAAGGAAGATTGTTGAATTTGAATGCGCCTTTACCATCAATTCTGGTAAAAAAGCGCGGACTTAATTTTTTGATCGCAGAATCGGAAGTGTTTTTGTGTAATACAACAATCAGTGTACTATCTACTTTACCTGTCTCAGCTACCAATACCTTACCCTCATAAGTATGGAAATCGATAGTAGGTCCGGTAGAAAAAACATAGCGAAAATTTTTTGCTACATTACTTTCATTGACATCTATGATACTGTTTCCAAAATCAATAGAATATGTAGTATTCTCTTCCAATGAATCTTTGAAGCGAACTGTTACATTTCTTAATTTATAATCAACCTGCGGAAGATTCTTGGGAACAGGAGCATAAATGATGTTTTCTGTATTCTGTAAAGACACAAATTCATCAAATGTGAGTAGAATATTTTTAGTCTTTACATTGGTAGCTGAGTCTTTGGGATTGGCTATCACCAACCGTGGAGGTAAACTATCTCTTGGACCTCCACTGGGGGGTATCATATTCGCACAAGAATTAGCCATGATCATGATCACCAAACAAAGCGCGATACCATATAAGCGAATAATGAGCGTCAAAAGATTTTTCATGCGTGGTGCAAACTTACAGGCTTTCTGTGTAGCGTTATACTCATTGAGCTAAAAATCATGTTAATCATACTGCTTCTTCCTCATTTTCATCCGGTTCATGTAAGGCAACTGCCATCTCATTGGTTTTTACGAACTCACACCAGCGACAGTCTTCTTTACCACATCCGGTATAAAAATCTCTTTTTTGAATTTTTTCCCAAACCATTTCAATTTGTGCGGTTACACTGGCAATATCCTGAGCTGTAATAACCCTTTTTTCTTTCAAATATCCTTTCTTTTTATCGGGCTCAATAAAATCGAATTCTGCACTCACCGCTTCCCAGTTTTTGGATGGGTAGTTATCGACCAATATTTTATAAAACACCGCCTGTCGCCAATAGTCTCCACCATTTGGTTCTTTCTCGCTAGGTGGATTTAATTTTTTGATTCCTTTTTCAGCATCCCCTGTTTTATAATCTACCACATTCACCTGTCTGCCATTAAATTCAAGCTTATCCAGCTTGCCTTTTAAAGGAATACCTTTTATAGTAACATTCCTGATATTGGCTTCAATCTTAACAATCTTTTCCCAATCGTGAATATAACGTTCATAATAGGCTGGTAAAACCTGTTCTCCCTGTTCAATTCTTCTTGCGAACTGCTCTTTGGTAAAATGCTCTTTATTGCGATCCATGTATGATTTAAATGCTGCCATAAACTCCGACTGATGTGGGAACTGATTATTGTTCTCCTGCATTTTCTCAAATAGCTTCTGTAAAGCATAGTGAACTGCCGATCCAAACTCGGTAGCTTCTGATTTTCCGGAAGGAACACGTACCAGGTTATTGAAATAAAACTGTAATGGACATTTCAGGTAATTATTCAACGCAGTTACATTCATTACAAACTTATCCAGCAATTGATCAATAAATGCTGCTTCGGTATGTTCGATCTCCGGTTTTAATTCTTTGCTTAGTGATAAAATAGCAAAATCAGCAATGGTTTCTGTCGGCAGACTGATCTTTTCATACGGTAATGCATGCTCTTCTCTGATTTCAGCAATGAACATCGAAGGTTCAATGGCTTTTCCATCCTTATTGGTACTGGTATAAGAAATGAACAAGTGTTGGGCTGCACGTGTCATGGCTACATAAAATAGTCTTCTAAGCTCTTCTTCTTCACTATGTACAGGCTGAGATGCAAAAATGGTATCCGGCATGCTATATCCACCTGCGGGTTTTCTTTTCTTTTCCCAGTTGGATGAGTTACATCCTGCAATGAACACGTAATCATATTCCAATCCTTTTGAACCATGTGCGGTGAGTAGATTCACCGCTCGATCCGTACCCGATACGCGAATCAATGGAAGTACTAATGATTCATCCTCCATCAAATCAAAAATATTCAGCAGTTTTTCCAATGTTAGGTTTGGATTTCGATGCGTTTCTTTTTTTATGAAGTCAAATAATCCGGTGAGCAATTGTAAAAGCCAGTGTTTATCCGGGCTGTTCATGACATAAGCCAGCAAGCCTGTTTCTCGAATACAATTTTCAAACAATTGTTGTACGGTTACATTTGAAACGTCAGTGATTAGTTTTTCTAAGACGGACTGTGCTTTTCTAAGTCCGGGTATTTCTGTGCTGAATAAATCAGGTAATGGAGCTTGTAGTTTCTCTGCGATCAACTGACGCAAAGATATTTTTTGGTCATTCGGTTTTTTTTGAGCTGCTTCAGCGCTCAGCTTTGCAATTTCAATGGATGGGATAGCGAACCATTGAAAGTGAAGTATTTCAAATAATAGCTGGTCACTGCTAAAGGCAATATGGTGTTCATCTTTGAGATATCTCAACAATTGTAATAATTGCTTACAAATTTGTTCATGAAGAATATTAATATCTCTTTTAGTGTAAACCGGTATTTGTTTTTGCTGAAAATACTTCGCCAGGTCTTCGTGTGGTTTATTTTCTCGATAAATTACACAGATCTGTCCGGGTGCCACACCACTTTGTATCAGTTCCTCCACTTGTAATGTGAGGTGGATCATTTCCTCACGTGGATTTTCATATTCTCTGATCGTAGGAAGTATTGTACTGTCATTGATCTGGGTATTGGCAGCAGTCAATACTTTACTCAATCCTTCAATTTTATTCACCAATCTTTCTTGGTTTCTCTCTATGAGTGTTCTGGATACATCCAGAATAGGTTGTGTAGAACGATAGTTGTTGGTGAGTATTACTGTATGCAATGAGTCACTGAATTGTTTTGCAAACTCATGCATATTCTCCACGTTCGCTCCCTGAAAACGATAAATACTCTGGTCGTCATCGCCCACAACAAATACATTCGGTTCCTCCCAATAACTGATCAATAATTTTACCAGCATGTTTTGGGTGCCACTGGTATCCTGAAATTCATCTACTAAAATGTACTGGTATTGTTCCTGATACCTTGCCAATACATTTGGATGGTTTTTGAATACATCAATCACCCAGTTGATCATGTCATCAAAATCATATAAGTTCCTGCTTCGCATGATTTGCTGAAAACGAGTAAACTCATTTACCGCTGCGCGAAGCTTTTCCATCTTTTCTTTTTCTTCTGCGATCTTATTTTCTTTCAGGTCTCCTTTCTTAAAAGAACCCTGATTTCTTTTATAGATAAACTCTTCGCGATTGGGTAAATCATTCAAGTAACTATCAATACATTGGTTGATGTATTCCGGCTGCCAACCTTCTCTCTTCATGTTACTGAAAAGCTGTTGGAGATTTTTTATTTCAAAATATACATCCCCTCTATATCTTTTTAATGGATGATTTTTTGGGAAACTGTCGATCAATGTTTTTAGCAAATCAATTCTTTCAAGATCAGATACAGGATCAAGAGCATTTTTTTCAAATAGAGAGAGATTATCCTGAATCACATCATTACAAAAAGCATGAAAAGTGCAAATATTTACTTTATAGGCATCCGGTCCGATAAAAGTTAATAACCTTTTTCGCATAGCTACCACACCTGCATCAGTATAGGTTAGGCATAAAATATTATCAGGCTGTGTATCTGTTTCCAAACGAAGTTTTCCGATACGGGCTCCTAAAATTTGTGTTTTACCCGTACCCGGTCCCGCAATCACCATTACCGGACCTTCGGTCTTATCCACGGCACTTTTTTGTTGCTCATTGAGTCCTCCATAAATCTTCTTGAATTGAGCCTGTTGTTGTTCACGGGTAATCATGGAATAAAGATAGAGGAATAATAGGTGCAGGGTGCTGGGTACTGGGTGTGGAAATGCAAAAGTAAATGTTGAAACCAATACTCCAATACTCTATGATAAACAAGAAATTCCCAGCCACTAAAACCTAGCACCTAGTACCTAGTACCCTGCACCAACGCGAACTTTTTGCCTCAGAAGCTGTTATTACACAAAGCAAATGCATGTCAAAGGTCTATTCGCTCAAAACCGTACAGAAAATTCCGATCTCGCTGGCAGAGGCTTGGGATTTTTTTAGTCGGCCACAGAACCTGAAAGAAATCACTCCTTCTAATCTTGGTTTCAATATCATTAGTAAACACCATGGCGACAGAATGTACCAAGGACAAATCATTGAGTATAAAGTGAGTCCCATGCTAGGTATTCCTTTGTATTGGATGACAGAAATCACACATGTGGAGGAGCAGAATTTTTTTGTAGATGAGCAACGATTTGGTCCCTATAGTTTATGGCATCATCAACACCATTTCAAGGCTATTGATGGGGGTGTGGAAATGACGGATATTGTTCATTACAAATTACCACTTTGGTTTTTGGGAGATATTGCCAATACCATTATGGTGCGCACACAACTCAGGGGGATATTTGATCACCGCTTTCAGGCGGTAGAACAACGTTTTGGGGCTTGGTCAGGTGTGCAAGAGAAACGGGTGCTGTTTGATGGCTCATTGTAATAAACGGAGCGGACTTACATTATTATCTGTATCTACAGAAGCGATCAATACATTTTTATTTTTTGTTTCCGGTAGCTTGCTTAGATCGATAATTGCGTTTTTATCACCGGGGATAAAAAGAATCATTTGACTATTTGCAAAATCAGGCTCTTCTTTTCCCTGATGCATGAATACCGCAAAACCTTTGATCTTTTCTTCTCCTTTGTAGGCAAGTTTATAGGTATGTTCATTTGCTTTTTCTACCAAAGGCTGTGGGGGAATGGTATTGTCGATCCAGGGCATTGGAGGAACCAAGGCCGGATAACGATAATAGTTTTGCTGTAAGCTATCATTCCATCCATTTGGGTTTCGGTTGAATGAACTGCTGTTGTAATAAATACTTCCCTGCACATTTTCATAGCTTCTTAGTGCCTTGATCTGTTCAGGAATTTCATTTCTGTTCTTCCAAGCATTATTGCTTCCGGCACGATAAATTCCATGACCGATGTATAAGTGTCTTTCATAGCTATGTTCATTCCACCAACGGAGTAGGATATCATAACTCGCTAAAGCATGTCCACGTTCCCAATACAGTTGTGGAGCGATATAATCGATCCATCCTTTTTGTAACCATAATAATACATCTGCATGTAGCTCATCGTAATTGGTAGGTCCCGATCTGGTTTCACTTCCCATCGGATCTTGATGTTTATTGCGCCATACGCCAAATGGACTGATACCAAATTTTACTTTTGGGTTTGTTTTTCTGATGGTTTGTTGTAGTTGAACGATGATACTGTCGCAATTACTTCTTCTCCATTCGTTTTTCGTCATTCCTTTTCCATATTGCTGAAAAGTAGATTGATCCGGAAATTCTCTCCCGGGAATTTTATAAGGATAGAAATAATCATCCATATGAATGGCGTCAATGGCATAACGCTTTACAATATCTTTTACTACTGCTGAAACATGATCGCGTACTTCCGGGATTCCGGGATTGAAGTATTTTTTATCGCCATAGGTTACAAACCATTCGGGGTGCTGTTTGCTGATATGATTGGGTGCAATGGAAGAGCGAAGAATATTGAATACAGCCCGATAAGGATTTAACCATGCATGAAATTCCATACCTCGTTTATGTGTTTCTTGAATCATGAATTCAAGTGGGTCATAATAAGGAGATGGCGGTAACCCTTGTTTCCCAGTAAGATACTCACTCCACGGTTCTAACGATGAAGGATAGAATGCATCTGCTGAAGGACGAATTTGAACGATCAATGCATTCATGCCATTGCGATGATGCATTTCCACCAGCTTGATAAACTCAGCTTGTTGCTCTTCGGTAGATAAGGTTCTTTTGCTAGGCCAGTCGATATTTTCCACCGTAGCCACCCAAGCCGCTCTGAATTCATAGTTCGGCGAGTATTGTGCTTTTGGATGCAAAAACAGAACAAGAAATAATGACAAGGGGAGTATACGCAACAAAGATTTCATATCCTAAAGATAAACCAGTCATGCGCGAAGTGACCCGTTGTGGAAGAAATCAAAATAATAAGCGTGGAAATTAACATTTAAGAGGTCAGTTCACGAACTTTATCCAACAGCTTATTGAGTGTAGCAGCTTCTGTTTCTGATAAGTTTTGCATTAACTGATCGATTTCAGCATTCTTTTTATCCAGTTTGTCCAGCAATGAAAGCCCCTTTTTTGAGATGCTGACATCTACCAGCCTTTTATCAGCAGTGCAAACTTTCTTTTCGACCAGTCCCTTTTTGAGTAGTCGCTCTACAATACGGCTGGTATCACTCATCTTATCCAGCATTCTTGAGCGTATTTGTAGAGTACTGAGTGGTTGCTGGCTCCCCCTGAGAATACGAAGAATATTATATTGCTGTGGGGTAATGTCATCCGGATCAAGCATGGTTTTGATCTTCTCATTTAACCAGTTGGCAGAATAAATGATATTCACAGAAGCCTTCTGGTATTCATTCCTGAAATGCTGTTGTTGTATATCTTTTTCAATACCCATAGCTGTAAAAATAGGTGAAAAGTGAGCGATGAAAAGTGAAAAACATAAGAAATACGCTTTCTTTCACTTTTCAGTTCCTTAATCTTGCCAAACACTCAATCCTTCACTGCAATTGGCGCAGATATCAATGTTTTTTCTGCTGGTCATCAATTCAGTTCTAAACTGTTTATAATTATCATTTTGCCAGATTTGTTTAAAGCTTTGCGACTTCAGATTACCCAGTTGATGCATCGCATCTTTATCAAAACAACAAGGAACCACCAATCCGTCCCAGGTAATTACATTGGCATGCCAAAGCTTCCAGCACCGATTGCTCAGTCCACTTTTCACTTTCATTTTTCCTTCTTTGTCTTTGGCATAGCGACTATATTTTTTATTCTCGGGAATGAGTTGGTTTGGATCATTCTCATAGTCATATACCTGTGCTGTTTTAAAGCGAACTTGATCCACGCCTATTTCCGCCCCCAACTTTTTTACTTCTTCGATCTGATGTTCATTGGGTTTCACAACTAAAAACTGAAAGAAGATAAAAGGGGTTTTGCTATTCAGTTCTTTTTTCCATTTCACGATATTGCGAGTACCTTCTAATACTTTTTCCAGTTTACCGCCTACCCGATATTGTTGGTATACATCCTGAGTAGTGCCATCAATAGAAATGATCAATCGATCCAACCCGCTTTCAACTGTTTTTTTAGCTTTTTCATCAGTCAGGTAATGTGCATTGGTAGAAGTAGCGGTATAAATGCCTTTATCATGTGCGTATTTTACCATATCCAGAAAATCAGGATTCAAATACGGTTCTCCTTGGAAATAAAAGATGAGATAAAGCAGGTCTTTGTAGATGTCATCAATGGTTTCTCTGAAAAAATCCTTTTTCAACATGCCTGTTGGTCTGGTAAACTCGCGTAATCCACTCGGACATTCAGGACATCGCAGATTACAAGATGTAGTAGGTTCAAAAGAAATAGAGATGGGATACCCCCATTGTATGGGTTTCTTGGTAAAGCGACTGATCTGATAACTGCCGTATACTTTACAAGCATTCCAAAACCTTCTAGGGGTTAGTTTGCTTAAAAAATTAATACTGTCATTCCAATTAAAATAGCCCATCGGTGTAAAATTACTAAAAACAGGCTTGAAACAGACTTTGGATCTATTGACTAAGAAATTAATATTGAAATCGCTTTTCAACGATTTTTGTACTATATGACGCGAAAGAGATCCCAAAAACGTAACAGATCACAACTTCTTTGGTTGGTTTTGTTGTTGAGTGGCTTTGCTCTCATTTTATATTTTGTTTTATGGGAGAAATGGGAAGAAAGACAAACAGCAAGGATTGAATCCGTTCGCTATAATCCGTTCGGTATACCGATGCCTTCGGGGTATGCTATCCATGGCATTGATGTGAGCAGTTATCAAGGGGTTATTCACTGGCCTTCTGTCAAAAAGATGATATCAGGAGACTTACAAATGGGCTTTGTATTTATGAAAGCAACAGAAGGATTGAATGATACCGACAAACGTTTTCACAGCAATTGGGAAAAGGCCAAAGCAGCAGGTATGATTAGGGGGGCGTATCATTTTTTTCTGGCTACTAAAAGCGGTAGACAACAAGCTCTACAATTCATCAAACAAGTTGAACTCAAAAAAGGTGATTTGCCTCCCGTGATTGATATCGAAAAACTATATGGTGTAAAGCCGGTGTTGATGCGACAAAGAGTGAAAGAATTTCTCAAAACAGTGGAAGCCTATTACAGGGTGAAACCCATTATTTATACTTCTGCTGATTTCTATGAGAGACATTTAGGTAAAGATTTTAATGAGTACCCTTTGTGGGTAGCACATTATTTTCAACCGGAAAAACCAAGGGTCCAGCGAGACTGGAGTTTTTGGCAACATAGTGAAACCGGTCGTATAGATGGCATACGCGCTGAAGTGGATTGCAATGTCTTTAATGGAGATTCGACGAAATTTAAACAAATCCTATTTTATTGACTATCAGTGTACTAGGTGTACATATTCCTGATCTTAATCCAGTTATCTCACAACGTAGTATAGATACGGTATGCTGTCATTATTCCTTTAACAAATCATTGTTAAACCATTGACATTTTCTTCTGTCTATTATATAGACCTTTGCACTAGGCAACGGTAAAGAAAGAAAAAGAATCTATTTAGAAAGGATTAACAAAATCCTGAAATCTTTTGGCACTGAATTTGCGTTTATATAAATATAAGTAAGTAGTCAATTTTCTCATAAGCAGTTAGTTTTGGTTGCGTCCCCTGTTTCCACAGGGGACAATTTTTTTACATAGACCCAAGTCTATACTGCTGTTTCTGAATGTATTAGTTAGCTTTTGCAGGTTGTTTCTGAAGGAAAAATGTCAAAGAAAAAGCCAGTGCTGCAAAGGCCCCTACACTATCTGCAAGGATATCTGCTTCTTCAAAAGATCGGTTGACGATCAGTTCCCTTTGCACAAACTCCATGATGGTTCCATAAGTAACTGATGAACAAGAAATGACCCAAAACCAGATTCTTCTTCTTCCATTATTCCAGTTGCTTTTCATAGCCGGCCAATGAAACAAAAGACTCAATAAACCAAAAAGACCGATATGTACCAATTTATCGAACTGAGGTATTTTCTGAAACCACCAAGCAGCCGGAAAATTTTTTGTGCCCGGTAAACAGAGTAAAAAGACGCTGATGATAAAGAAAATGAATGCTGGAATAAAATGAATGATTTTCAAAACAGGGAATTATTTATGCCGTGAAGCACAAAAATAAACTTCGCTTGGCAAGAAACTGTTGTGATTAGGTTAATAAGAGAAAATGCCTACCCGTTTACGCCGCCCAATACCTGTAATTGGTTCAAATTCGGAGTAGGACTACCGCCTCGTTTTTCGAGGGTGATGGCAAAAGCGGTAGCGTTACTGATATTTTTCATTTTGCAGAGACCGTTGCAAACATCTACCATTCCTGCATCTACAGGTTTTCCATCTACAATTGCCCATAATTGATATTGTGTATCAGGATTAGTTTGAGGTAAGCGATTGGCAAGTAGGTATACCTCATTGCTCTTCTTATCCCAGAAAACAGTAGCCAGCTTATTCTCATCTGCTTTCACGCCTGGTAATGACACTTTTGTGTAGGCGGGATCACTCATGATTTGCATTCCCTGATACAGATCCAGTCCCTTAGCCTGCAGGGTCTGATTCTGTGCCAACAAACTGGACTTTTCAATCAATAATGCTTGGTATTGGGAAGAAGCCTCGCGAAATTGACGATAGAAATACACATTGGTAGCAGCACTTACCACTAAAAGTATTACAGAAGCAGCGGCTACGTATCTCAACCAACCAATGGCAGGAGTAGACATCGATACCACTTTAGAAGAAGTGTCGTTATCTGCAAATTCTCCGGCAATCTCCGCTAGAATATTGGCTTTTACATGTGCAGCAGGTTGAATGGCACTGGCCATAGCATTTTGCTCGAGCAACAGTTCAAACGCATCAATAGCAGCCCTGATTTCCGGGTATTGACGTGAGTACTGTTCCAACTCGGCACGCTCCTGATCATCGGCTATGCCTAAAACATAGCTCTCAATCATTCCGCTTTCTATGTATGCCTTTATATCCATTTATGGTTTAATAATGCCTCTTAATTGTGTTAATGCTGTGCGTAGTCTTGTTTTTACGGTTCCCAAAGGTATATCCAACATTTTGGATATCTCATCTTGGGTAAAGCCCTGAAAATAAGACAGATCAATCAATACACGATGTTCCTCTTTCAGCTGGTGCACTACTTTTCGTAAACCAATCTGATCTACTTGTAATTGTGCAGTTCCTGCTGATACATATACGTCTTCCGACAATTCACGGTTTTGAAGACTATTTTGGTAGCTTTTGCTTCGAACCGTGTCAATAGATGCGTTTCGGGCAATATTCAGCATCCAGGTAAACAATCTTCCCTTGCTGCTATCATAGCTTTCTATCTGGCGCCAGATTTTTACAAACACCTCCTGAAGTACATCATTAGCAAGTTCTTGATCCTTGACAATGTTGCAGATAATGGATAAAAGGGCGCCTGAGTAGTTGTCATACAAATAGCTGAATACATGCTGACTCCGCTGCTGAAGCAAACGGACCAGTTCGGACTCGCTGTATTTTTTAGCTACTTCCAAAAGCAGGTTGGTGTTTAGTACAAGGTTAGGTAACCAATATACGGAGAAATTGTTCAGATGGATTTTAACCGCAAGAGGAATTATCCTACGAGCGCTGCATAAGCTTCACTATTCATCAAAGCTTCTACATCTGCCGGACTATTCACCGTCATTTTAATCATCCAGCCATCACCGTATGGGTCTGAATTGACCAATTCCGGTTGCTTTTCCAATAAGCTGTTCACTTCATTGATGGTACCTGCAACTGGCAAAAACAGGTCACTCACTGTTTTTACCGCTTCTACAGTACCAAAAACTTCTTCAGAAGCCAGGCTTTTACCTACAGTATTGATATCTACGTACACAATATCACCCAGTTCATGTTGAGCAAAATCAGTAATACCAATTGTAGCGATATTACCCTCTAATTTGATCCATTCATGATCTTTTGTGTAACGTAATTCAGCTGGGAAATTCATATGGTGGTTTTTATTTATTAGCAGTTAGTCCATAGACCATGGTCCATGGACTATGGTCTAATCACGTGCAAATATTGCTTAATTCCTCAACATGAAAAATTTATTCCTCGGGAAGTTTTGATTGTTGAAAATATAAGAGAACATGGTCTTTGATAAAATTCTCCTGGTCGGGCAAAGCCATTACGGGTAATTCTTTTAATTGACGGAAATGAGGCCAACCGTCTGCATCCTTTCCTTCCACCACATAATAACCACTTTGCGCAAGAACGGTGCACACGGCTACATGCATCAGGTCTTGTTTCTGTTCTTTTGATATTTTTTCCTGAATAAATCCTGTCTCCTGTAATCCAATCAGAAAAAGAATGGCTTCCAGATCCGGTTTTTTTCCAAAACGTTCTACCAGTTGGGCTTCCAACGCCCACCAACGCTGCTGCAGATCATCACTTATAAATTGCATAGGGCAAAGGTAAACGCTGAAAGCCATCCTTCATCAGCAGCTAGCCTTTATCTTTGCGCAAAATTGACCCTTATGTTACAAGTGAGTGTTCTGAGAGCGAATCCGGAGGAAGTAAAGAAAAAACTGGCCAAAAAGCATTTTAAACAACTTGAATTAGTGGATACAATCATCTCATTGGATGATGAACGTAAAAAAATTCAATTGGATTTTGATACCATACAAGCAAGTATCAATACGGCTTCTAAAGAGATTGGTAAACTGATGGGCCAAGGAAACAAAGAAGCAGCGGAGGCGATGAAAGCTGAGGTGTCGAGCTTAAAAACCGGGTTAGAACCGCTGAAAGAGAAAATGGCCATCACGGAACAAACATTGCTGGATACCTTATTACAATTACCCAATTTACCTGCGGCAGACGTGCCGGAAGGAAGAACGCCGGAAGAAAATGTAGTTGTTAGAGAAGGGGGAAATAAACCCAGCTTACCAAACGGAGCACAAGCTCACTGGGATCTCACCAAAAAATATAACCTCATTGATTTTGAATTGGGGAATAAAATTACCGGAAGCGGATTTCCTGTTTATATCGGAAAAGGTGCGAAGCTGCAAAGAGCTTTGATACAATATTTTCTGGATTTTAATACCGCTGCCGGATACACTGAATACCTTCCTCCTTTTATGGTGAATGCAGCATCTGCTATGGGTACCGGTCAGTTACCCGATAAAGAAGGACAGATGTACTATATGCCGGAAGATGATTTTTACATGATTCCAACCGCAGAAGTTCCGGTGACCAATGTGTATCGGGATGTAATTATTAAAGAAGAGCAGTTCCCGATAAAAATGACGGCTTATTCTCCTTGTTTTAGAAGAGAAGCAGGTAGTTATGGAAAAGATGTACGAGGACTCAACCGTCTGCACCAATTTGAAAAAGTAGAGATCATTCAAATTGTTCAACCTGAAAAAAGTTATGCAGTATTGGAAGAAATGGTGTTGCATGTAGAAAAGCTCTTACAATCTTTAGAATTACCCTACCATATCCTTCGTTTATGCGGTGGTGATATGGGTTTTGCCAGTGCAATCACTTATGATTTTGAAGTATTCAGTGCAGCTCAGGAACGCTGGCTGGAAGTGAGCAGTGTAAGTAATTTCGAAAGTTTTCAAACCCATCGTTTGAAATGCAGATACAAAGATGAAAACGGTAAGATGCAATTGGCGCATTCACTGAATGGAAGTTCATTGGCATTGCCAAGAATTGTTGCTTGCTTACTGGAAAATCATCAAAAGGAAAATGGTATTCAACTACCTACTGCACTGGTTCCATACTTTGGTGCAGCAATGATTGATTAAGATCACCATACATTTAAAACAACTATACATGTTATCTAAATGGCTCAAAAGAGTTGGTTTTACCTTTCTTGTTTTATTTGTTTTGGTCAATATCATCGCTGCTTTTCATGCCTATAAGTTTACGCACTTCTATGCAGATGCCAGTCCTGTAAAAAAGCCGCAGGAGATGAGTACAGTTGATAAAATGAAAGCTATCTTTTTTGGCATTCGCTATCCAAAAAGCAAAGTGGTGGATTCGCTCAATATTCCACATCAAATCATTTCTTTAAAAACCACTGATAGTGTTTCTTTAGAAAGTTGGTATGTGCCAAATGATTCCGCACGAGGAACAATAATTATGTTTCATGGACATGGCAGTAGTAAAAGTGGTATCGTTGCAGAGGCTCGAGAACTTCATGCAATGGGATATAATCTTGTGCTGACAGACTTTCGCGCTCATGGCAACAGTGAGGGTTCTGTAACTTCTATTGGTATCAATGAATCAAAAGATGTAAAAGCAGTGTATGATTATATTGTTGCAAAAGGGGAAAAAAATATCATCATCTGGGGAATCTCCATGGGAGCTGCTACAGCGTTGAAAGCAGTGGATGAATATGGGATCAAACCCACCAAAATGATCATCGAAATGCCATTTGGTTCTTTACACCTGGCTGTGCAAGGGCGTATGAAAACCATGGGACTACCCGCAGAACCCCTTAGTACTTTGTTGACTTTTTGGGGTGGACTTGAACTGGGTACTTGGGCGTTTAACCATCAGCCATCCATCTACGCGAAAAAAGTAAATTGTCCTGTTTTATTGCAATGGGGTGCCGGCGACCAACGGGTAACCGAGGATGAAACCAATGAATTATTTAAAAATATCGGTAGTCGCGACAAGGTCATGATCAAATACCTGCAAAGCGGACATGAGAGTCTTTTTAAGAAAGAAAAGGCAAAATGGGTGTCTGTAATGAGCTTTTTTCTAAATAAATGAGGGATTTTGGGTGAAAAGTCAAGGTTCAAAGGTGAAAAGTGAAAGGGTTTTGGGAAGCGGAATGTACAACTAGATTCTGCTTTTCTATTTATACCTCCGTGCAACTCTGTGCCGTACTCTGTGGTAAAAAAACCGCAGAGGTAAAGAAGTTAGGCACAGAGTTGCACGGAGGGTTGAACGAGTAGAACCCAACCTTTTCACTTTTCACAATCTCACTTCTCCCTCCTAATCGTAATCTGAGTCCCCACCGGCAGTACGTCAAAGATCTCTTCCACATATCGGTTTTTGGTACTGATACATCCTTCGGTCCAGTTTTGTAGTCCGTCAATGGCAAAATCTTCATTGGGCCAAGTGCCATGGATACCAATACTGCCTCCAATTTGAGCATTAGAAGGGATGAGCCCGGCTGCTTTTCTTTGGTTGAATTTGGCAACACTTTCTGCATTGGGATAATCGATCAATAAAAACCGACTCCATTTTTCATGTTTTCTTTTAAAAGAAATTTTGAAAGTTCCTTCCGGTGTTCGGCGATCACCTTGCATCATCTTATCACCCATATCCTTATTGCCAAAGACAACAGGATAAGTGGCCAGACATTCACCGGTGGAGTCAAAAATTTTCATCGCATACTTTGTCTTGATCACCAAAATCCGATAGGTGTCTTTGGTAGCGTGGAGTGTGTTGATGGGTGTAGGTGTTTTGAAAGAAGTGCTGCCGATACATACCGACAACAAACAGGTAGCATACATGAGGGGGCGCATAATGGTAGGGTTTTGATTCGACCCCTAAACTAAAATTACGCTGCACCGAATTTTGTTGTTCTTCGGTTAATTGACAAAAGTTTTGGTTAACAAACTTTATGTTAAAGCCGGAGGCTTTGAGCTGCAAGCCGCAAGCTTCACGCTGCAAGTATTAGAACAAAAAAACAGAGTGTCTACTTAAACACCCTGTTTTTATTTACTTGAAGCTTGCAGCTTGTGGCTTGCAGCCTACAGCTTCGCTGCTCCTACCATCTACTAAATCGAATCCCGAACGCATACGGGAATTGTTCTACGCGTGTAATGTCTTTATGCAGTTTATTCAGGCTATAGCTTCCGTACAAGCGAATGGGTCCGAGACCTACTTCGCCGATAGCTGCTAGGCGGAACGGTTCTAAGTTGAAATCGCCAGGAGATTTTTGTTTGCCTCTTTCGCTGCTCTTTTGTTTGTTGCGACTGCTGATCAAATAACCAGCACTCATACCTGCACTAATGCTGAAACCTCTTCTATTGTTGGGAGATGTATTGATATTGATCATGAATGGCACAGTCAAATAACCTGCATACAATTTATTCTTAGAGAAACTGATCGAATCATTGTATACATATGGATTTGCATCTTTTCGGTAACTCAGTCTAGAGTCGTATCTGAAATTATACATTTCTAAACCTAAGCCATATTTCAGATTCACCACATGCTTGGCTACATTTACTTTTTGCATGAAGAACCAAATATTTACATTGGTTGATTTACCGTTATTCAGTTTAAAACTGTTTTCATTTACCGGTCCATCAGCTGGGCGTAAGGTTCTGAAATAACCTCCTGCCTGTGCAGCAGTATAGTTGGTTTGATCACGGAAATTGGTGAAACCCAGGTCCATGATCCACCAGTTTGTGCTGATATTTTTTTTGGCTCTGTTTCTGCGTTCGATTCTGATATCAAAATTGCGATCCCAATCTTTCCAAACACTGTTGCTATTACTGCTATTACCATCTTTATTTTTTTTGATGATGATAAAGTTGCCCACTTTCACAGTATCTGATTCTTGTGTGTTGGAAGTACTGTCTGTTTGAGCCATAAGACTCCCCGAGAGCAGGATGCCTGCTGTTACAATTGCTAAACGTTTCATACAATGTGCTTTTCTTTTATTTTAATGGTCGTGAGGGGCCGGTTTCGGCTCTTTCTTCTTCATTTCTTTTACTTCTGAATATACTGGTTGCTTTTCTGAAGATACCACGAAGTTTGTCTTTATTGATTTCAACAGATCCAATTAGTAAACTTTTATTTTCACTGTCGGTCTCTGTATCCAACTCTTTGTATACAACTTGCTGCATCAGCGATTCAGATTTTGTTTCAGTTGGGTCTACTGTTACAGCTGTTCTAATCATTTCATTCTCCCGAATAGCCCTGGTTGCAGTAATACCTGTGAGATCCGGTGCAACAATATCTGCTTTCGCTATGCTACTGGTTTCAATGATTCCAGGATTATCAATAATAAGATCCGGTCTGTTAATTTTTTCATTCGCTACCAGATCTGTAGTATTTACAACAAGAGATGTTTGCGCCAAACCCTTATTGGGTAAAGCCGTCTTTTCATTGTTCTTACCTGCCATCGGTTGCGCAGATGAAAGATCATTCATAATAACGCTGTTCTCTGATGGCTTATTATTTGAAGCCGGTAAATCAGTATTGTTTTTTGCAATCACAGTATTACTACCCGATGCGGTTTCAATATCATTTGGCGACAATGTCCAAACCATAAAAGCAAAACCAATAACAGCAGCTGCAGCGGCCATGCGCCACCAACGCATATATACAATTGGTTTTTTCTCCTTTTCTTCTGAACGATATAATAATGCCTTATCGGGGAAAGCAATATGCTCAACGGGCAATTTGGTTTGTTTCAATTGCATGAATGATTCCTGCAATGAAGGATGTTGTAATACAAAGGTTTCAACTGCTTCTTTTTCTGTTGCACTCAGCTCATCATCTATATACATCAAGAAATGCATGCTGTGATTTTGTAAGCTGATACCTGTTGTTTCTTCTTTATATAATGCCGATTTATCAGGCATTTCAAATGCTATATCCTCCGTGAGCATGGTTTGTTGTAAAGCTTCCAGTTCATGTTGCAGATCCGGATTCTCCAGAACAAACTGTTCAACAGCCACTCTTTCGGCAGCAGAAAGTTCCCTGTCTACATAAAGCAGGAAAAATTCTTCGTAATTATGTCTGTTGATGTTGATCACTATGATTGATTTATTATAAAACGTTTTCCGGGCTTACCAGATAATTTCTCAATGTTAATCTAGCTCTGTGCAGGTAAACTTTTACCTGACTCTCATTCAAATCCATGATCTGACCGATCTCCTCATAACTATATCCTTCATAATCTTTCAGCATCACCAAACTTCTTTGTGTTTCATTCAGTCTGTTCAATGCCTCCATCAGAATTTTCTTCATTTCTCGTTTATGACCTGTTGCCTGTTCTGTTCTGCTGTTTTCCTGAAATTCATCTTTCAAATGAATCCTTTTCACTTTTCTAATATGGTCAATCATCTGGTTATAAGCCACAGTGAAAAGAAAAGATTTTGATTTACTGTTCTCTACATTTTCCCGATTCCGCCAAAGCTTTTCGAAGGCAGTTTGTACAATATCTCGCGCATCTTCTTCATGCCGAAGATTTTTAACGATGAAACGATATACGTTGTCCGCATATTGGTTCACACATTGATTGTACTCTTGTTCAGTCATAAACAGCGCGATAATTCAGTTGATTGCCTTGTATAGGAGTTATACGGACAGGCATTCGTTTTGTTACAGTGCAAAGAAAAAAAATCCTGCGTTTTAGACGCAGGATCAATGATTATCGGAAAGTTGAGACGATTAAACGGTTTAGTCCGCCGTAATGGAGCTCATCCGGACTGCTCCCCTGGGGCTGTGTTACTTGCTTTTTCTGCTTGAGCGGACAATCTTTATTATTGACTGAACACATCTTTCGGCCATTTAGGTTATTGGTCACAAAACCTGCAAACGCTAAAACGGCTACCGCTAAGCCAGGAACGAATAGATGCCTTGTTTTCATAAGCTCAGTTTAAGAATACATAAAGGTATAAGGTTGAATCTTAAACAGGAAGCTTTAAACGTTAAATGAAGTTAAAAAGTGAGTAGTGAAATGTCAATTGTGAATGGTGAATGGTCAATGAATTTCTATTTACCATTCACCATTCACAATTGACTAATAATCAATCACCTGCTCCTGAATGCGCTCAGGAATCTCTCTCCAATCATATTGCTGGCTGCGTAATTGGGGTTCGAAGCCGGCTTCGCGGATGGCGTCCTGCATGGTTTTATAGGTAAATCTGTGAGGGGCTCCGGCGGCGCTTACTACATTTTCTTCAATCATAATGGAACCAAAATCATTGGCGCCGGCATGTAGACAGATCTGAGCGGTTTGTTTACCTACTGTCAACCAACTGGCCTGAATATTTTTTACATTCGGAAGCATGATACGGCTGATGGCAATCATGCGAATATATTCATCGGTGGTTGTAAGGTTGTGTACCCCTCTGATGCGGGTCAATAAAGTATCTACATCCTGAAAAGTCCATGGAATAAAGGCCAAAAATCCTTTCACATGCTCAGGTTTGCGACTTTGCACTTCTCTGATCCGGGTAAGATGAATAAAACGCTCTTCCAAGGTTTCCACATGTCCAAACATCATGGTAGCACTGGTCGTAATGTCTAGTTTATGCGCTTCATGCATAATGTCCAGCCATTCATCTGCCCCACATTTCCCTTTGGAGATCAGCCTGCGTACCCTGTCTACCAATATTTCCGCACCTGCACCCGGCAAAGAATCCAGTCCTGCTTCTTTTAATGCCGCCAGAACCGCCTGGTGACTCATCTTTTCCAGTTTACAGATATGAGCTACTTCGGGCGGTCCGAGTGCATGTAATTTCAGGTGAGGGTACTCCTGTTTGATTTGTCTAAAGGTATTGGTATAAAAATCCAGTCCTAATTCAGGATGGTGTCCGCCTTGTAATAGCAACTGATCACCACCATATCGAAGCGTTTCATCAATTTTTTTACGGTAAGTATCCATATCGGTGATATAGGCTTCCGCATGTCCGGGTATTCTATAAAAATTACAGAACTTACAATTGGCGATACAAACATTGGTGGTATTGACATTGCGATCAATCTGCCAAGTCACTTTGCCATGTGGAACCTGCTTTTTGCGAAGTTCGTCTGCTACATGCATGAGCTCAGAAAGAGGAGCCTGTTCAAACAAAAACATCCCTTCTTCGATGCTTAAAAATTCAAAATTCAATGCTTTTTGATACAAATCAGCTAGCTGCATACCCTATCATTTCAATTGAACAACAAAGGTAGGAGGATATGGTTGATTCCTGTTGCAACAAAACAAGGCTTTTGTTTGTCCTTTCTATGAGCCGATCATCAACTCGTTGTTTGTTTATCACATAATCCTTCATCGAGTACTAAAATCAGCGTATTTTCAAATTGCATGAAACTCTTTTTGCTTGCCATTATCTATATAGGCTTGTTATTTGCCGGTAAACCTGTGTTCGCTCAGGAAGAGTTTATTATGCCTGAAGCCAGCCTGTTGACCCGTTTTCCTTTTACCCAGTTGAGTGGGGGTATTGTCATCATCAAAGCAAGAATCGATAACTACCCTGACAGCCTGAATTTTGTATTCGATACAGGAAGTGGGGGCATTTCTCTGGATTCAATGACCGTGAATTATCTCGGGATGACGAAAACCATGAGTGACCGTACCATCCGTGGTATTGCAGGAATTAAAACGGTAGAATTTGCATATAACCATACGCTGAAACTGCCCGGCCTAGAGGTAGACAAACTCGATTTCCATATCAATGATTATGATTTGTTGACCAGTGTATATGGGTTGAAAATTGATGGGATCATTGGATTCAGTTTTTTGAGGAGATTTATTGTACATATTGATTACGACAAGCAGGTGATAGAAGTATATACACCCGGTAGATTCAAATACCCCAAAGGGGGATACTTACTTCGTCCGGATTTTTCAACCCTTCCCTTGCAATTGGCTTCTGTGAAAGATGAGCGGCAGGTGATGGGTAGATTTATTTTTGATACAGGTGCCGGACTCACTTTTTTGTTGTCGAAAGAATTTGTGGAAGACAGTGTGATCTTTAAACGGAAAAGGAAATTTTACCCCACACAGGCTGAGGGCTTGGGTGGAAAGAAAATGATGGATATTACCGTGGCATCAGAAATCAGAATTGGGCCTTATAAGTTTCGAAATGTACCGATCCATGTTTTTGATGATGAGTTCAATGTAACGTCATATCCAATGTTAGGTGGATTGATTGGTAATGATATCATGCGTCGCTTTAATGTGATCCTGAATTATCCGGAAAGATCTATCCATATCAAACCCAATAATCATTTCCAGGAAAATTTTGATTATGCATACACCGGATTGGGTATTTATTTGATTGATGGTGAGATCAGGGTGATTGATATTATTAAAGGCTCACCGGGTGATAAAGCCGGATTTCAGCCGGGTGATATTATTTTCTCTGTTGAAAACAACTACACCAAAAATATCCAGACATACAAAACTTTGTTCCAAAACTCAATCGGTAAGGTAAAAGTGATCATTTTCCGCGATCAGAAACCATTGATATTGACCATTAATATCAAAGACATTCGTCGTAACCGATAAGCAGTATTCCGTGTTTCGGAATCGCCATGATTTGATTTCACTTAATTTCGCCTTTTAAGCTGAACTATGATAACATTTGAAAGATTTGTGCTGGATAACGGATTGAAAGTATTGGTACATGAAGATCATTCTACCCCGATGGCTGTTGTTAATATTATGTATGATGTAGGGGCTAGAGATGAAAATCCCGATAAAACAGGCTTTGCACATTTGTTTGAACACCTGATGTTCGGGGGTAGTATCAATATTCCTGATTATGATGAACCATTGCAAAGAGCAGGCGGAGAAAACAACGCCTATACGACCAATGATCTCACCAACTATTATTGTCAGATACCTGCTGAAAATATTGAAACTGCTTTCTGGCTGGAAAGTGATCGTATGCTGAGCTTGGCTTTCAGTAAAAAAAGCCTGGAAGTACAACGCAAAGTAGTCTGCGAAGAATTCAAAGAACACTACCTAAATAAGCCTTATGGTGATGTATGGCATCAAATGCGTGAGCTCGCCTATACAAAACATCCTTATCGCTGGATGACCATCGGAAAAGAATTGAGTCATGTTGAGAACGCTCATATCGATGATGTAAAACAATTCTTTTTCAAACATTATCGTCCGGTGAATGCCATTTTAGTGGTGGCCGGACATGTTACTGTTGAACAAGTAAAGCGATTGGCTGAAAAATGGTTTGGGGATATACCGATGGGAGATCCATATGTACGAAACCTGCCAAAGGAACCGCCACAGACAGAAAAACGTGTAAAGGAAGTACATGCTGCTGTGCCATTGGATGCATTGATCAAGACCTGGCATATGGATGCACGTTTGGATAAAGGATATTATGTAGCAGATATGATCACCGAGATATTGGGAGGAGGAGGGTCTTCCAGATTGTATCAGAAATTGGTGAAAGAAAAACAGTATTTCTCAAATCTGGATTGTTATCATTTTGGAAGTATCGATTCCGGATTGCTTACGGTGGAAGGTAAATTGGTGAAAGGAGTGAAAATGGAAGATGCAGTAACTGCAATAGATGAAGAGATACAAAAATTAACTACTTCACTCATTGAAGAACCGGAATTACAAAAGATCAAGAATAAAACAGAGAGTGTCATTGCATTTGAAGATATGAGCATCATGAGTAGGGCGAATAGTCTGGCCATGTATGAGCTATTGGGTGATGCCTCTATGATGAATACAGAGTTACAGAAGTACCAGGATATCACAGTACAAGATATTCAAGAGTATAGTCAACAAATATTTCAACCCCACAACAGTAATACGTTGTTGTATTTTGCCAACTGATCATTTAGTTGAATAGTAAAGAAGATATGATAAATAGAACCGTAGCGCCACCGATTACAGACGCAGTAGCTTTTGATCTTCGCCTGAAACCTTGCGATCGTTATACTTTGGATAATCAAGTGCCCGTATTTGCTATCAATGCCGGTGCACAGGAGGTAGTGATGATTGAATGGGTGTTTTATGCAGGAAACTGGTATGAGTCGAAAAATATCATTGCAGGTACCACCAACTTCCTGTTGAAGAATGGAACCAAACAACGCAATGCCTATTCCATCAATGAATATTTTGAATTTTATGGTGCGTACCTCAACAGAAGTTGTTACAATGAAACGGCTACGATAACACTACATTGTTTAAGTAAACATGTGGCTGAATTGTTGCCGGTTGTGGCAGAACTGCTCACAGAAAGTATTTTTCCTGAACAGGAATTGGCAATATATAAACAGAATCAAAAGCAAAGACTGGAAGTCAACTTAAAGAAATGTGATTTTGTTTCCAATAGATTGATTGATGAGTATGTGTATGGATTTCATCATCCCTATGGCAAATACACATCCACATTAGATTATGATGCAGTAGAGCGAACTGAACTTGAAAAGTTTTTCAATCGGTTTTATCAGCAGGGTACATGTAGGGTATTTGCAGCAGGGAAATTACCAACTGATTTGGATCAGCAACTTAATCGGGTATTTGGGTCATTGCCACTTAATAGTGCCGCTCTACCTGAGATCAACTATTCCTTGAATCCTGCTACAGAAAAAAAATATAGGATTATCAATGACAAAGAAGGTGTACAAGGAGCTATCAGAATTGCACAGCCCTTCTTCAACAGACATCATCCTGATTTTCCGAAAGTGCAGGTACTGAATAATATTTTTGGAGGGTTTTTTGGCTCAAGACTCATGAGTAATATTCGGGAAGACAAAGGATATACCTATGGTATCCATAGTTATTTGCAAAATCATATACACCATAGTGCCTGGATGATTAGTACGGAGGCCGGCAGAGATGTTTGTGAAGCAACAATTACCGAAGTGTACAAAGAAATGGAATTATTGCGACAGGAACCGGTAGAACAAGAGGAATTGGATCTGGTGAAAAACTATATGATCGGTTCATTATTGGGCGATCTCGATGGTCCGTTTCAAATCATCGGTCGCTGGAAAACCTATATCCTGAATGGGTTAGATGAACAATATTTCTATAATAGCATTGATACCATTCGAAAGGTAACAGCAGATGATCTGCAAACCTTAGCACAACAGCATTTGAATCCTGAGAAGTTTTATGAATTGGTGGTGGTTTAAATGGTAGTGTTGCATAGCTGCTGTTAAAATTCTATGTATACATGGACTTCAGAGAAATAAATACTATTTTGTTTCTTCTGAATGCATGAATCATGGGACGATTTTTTACAAAAACCATTGCCAGTACATTGGCAATCTTATTAGCAGCTTATATTTTGAAAGGGATTGATGTGGCAGACCCATTGACCGCCATGATTGTGGCAGTGGTGCTAGGCTTGCTCAATAGTTTTATTAAACCGGTCCTGATTCTGCTGACGATTCCTATTACGGTGATTACACTTGGGTTATTTCTATTCGTCATCAATATCATCATTGTAAACTGGGCGGCGACACTGGTGCCGGGTTTTACAGTGGATGGATGGGTATCTGCTCTATTCTTTAGTTTACTCGTATCATTTGTTACTTCCATCATCGAAGCTATTCTCGGTAAAGGAGGAGAGCAAACTGAAAGCTAAAATACTGCGTTACCTCTTTTTCTCCCGTTCTGCGGTTAAAAAGATTCAACCGCAGACAAGAGAGGCAGAGGATTCACAGCGTGATATTTATAAGGAACTAATCAATGCTTTTACTTTCTCACTGATCAAATCTCTGATCTCATTAAACTCTTTTGGCTCTAGATGTTTCGGATCCGGAATTTGCCAGTCGATGAATTGCTTGGCGGGCATCCATGGGCAAGCATCGCCGCAACCCATGGTTACTACTGCATCAAAGGGAGCAAAAGCTTCTACTTCTTGCAACGATTTGCTGTCGTGTGTACTAAGGTCATAACCCAATTCTTTCATAGCAGCAATGGCTTTGGGGTTTACGATGCCACTGGGTTTGCTACCCGCGCTATAAGCTTCTACATGTGAACCGCCATGAATAATGGCAAAAGCCTGACTCATTTGACTACGGTTACTGTTTTCTACACAAACAAATAGGAGTTTCTTTTTTTCAGACATAGATCTTGAATTGAATTATGAACAACATCCCGGAGCGCAGCATGCTGCTGCTTCTTCGGTCAATGGTTTTTCTGCGTATACTGTTATGCTGTAAATACCGGCATTGCTGTTTCTGAATGATTGAATTTCTTCAGCAGAAAAATAATTACGAAGAATATCATCCGGTAATAAAATGCTTTTTTCTTTTTGTACGGTAATGTTTTTGAAACCGGTAGCCTGAATCAGTTCAAGGTATACTTCTTTCTGAATAGCCCCAGATACACAACCGGCATACATTTCTGCAGCTTCTCTCAGTTTAGCAGGTAATTCTCCTTCTAATACAATATCAGAAATACTGAAATGTCCACCGGGTTTTAAAACACGGTATACTTCTTTCAATACATTGAATTTATTGGGAACCAGATTCAATACACAATTGCTCACTACAACATCAGCAACATTGGCGGATACCGGCATTTGCTCAATATCTCCAAAGCGAAATTCAACATTGTTGAATCCGAGTTTCTCGGCATTGGCTCTTGCTTTGTCGATCATGCGCTCTGTAAAATCAATACCAATTACTTTACCATTCTCACCGGTAATAGCACGTGCTACAAAACAATCATTGCCTGCGCCACTTCCCAAATCAATGACGGTATCACCCTTTTTGATTTTAGCGAATTCGGTTGGCAAGCCACAACCCAATCCTAAATCAGCATCCGGATTGTACCCTTGCAAACGTGTGTAATCGTCTGCCATAATATTGTATACTTCGGTGCTGCAGCCACCTGCACCACAGCAGGAAGCAGCATTGTTCTCGCGCGACTGGTCAGCTATTTCACCATATTTTTCTTTTACCAGTGCTTTTAATGCGGTTTCTGTTTGCATGTTCTTTGTTTTATTGTTATGAATAGCTGTTCGTGGTCACTATTGTATGCGATCGATCACTCGCACACAGTGATGACAACTAACAGCAGGATTTCGTATGCTGATCTTTTAGTTTATGGAACAGTCCGGTAAACTCTGCATTGAATTTCTCAAATGCTTTCCAGTTGATGCAATAGCAACTGCGTGGACCATCAACAGATCCATCAATGAGTCCGGCTTCTTTCAATTCTTTTAAATGTTGTGAAACGGTAGACTGGGCCAATGGTAATACTTCAACGATCTCACCACAAATACATTCATTCTTTTGTGCCAGCACTTTGAGTATGGCTATGCGTGCAGGATGTGCAATGGCTTTTGCAAAAGCTGCCAGGTCTTGTTCTTTCTTTGAAAATGCTTCTGTTTTAGGTGTTGCCATTTTATTATCGTTTTTATACGATAATACAAAATAAAGGGTTTTTCCCATTCATCGTACAAAAACGATAAATTATTTTTTAAAGCTAGAATTGTATATAAACTGGGTTACTACTGTTCAGCCGGTATCCAGTTCAATGGAAAGGAGTGGAATGGTGGTACTATAACCGGTATGCCCATTTCAATTATTATAAAAAAAGTGTATTTTTATAAGTGAAATCAGGATCAAAATGCGAAAAGAAAAACTTCTTATTATCTTTTTTATTTTAGGCTTTTTATTATCTATGAGTGGAGCTATCATGAAAATTATGCATTTTGATGAGTCTCCCTTGATTTTAATGGGGGGCCTTATTTCAATAGCAGCTTTTATTTTTATGAGCTTAAGTGAAATTCTACCCTCAGATCGTATCGGCGGAAATGAAAAATTCATGTGGGTAATAGGCTTTCTTTTCATGAACATTTTAGCTGGTATTTTATATTTCATCTATAGAAGAAAACGTATCATTACCCCAACAGATAAATGATAAAAGAGATCTGTATTTTGTAAAATTGCAAGTATTCTTGATGTTATTTTTTGAATGTACTTCAAGAAGTTACTTGTTAAGGAAGCAATATTTTAGTATAAGATTTTTTCTTTTCTGAGAAACTTCTCCAGTAGCTTTTCAGATAGTTGGTTTGGCTTTCCATACCAAACAATATTATTTTCATCATCAATCAAAACTGTTCTGGGTAGAACCATGGTGCCTTTGTATTCAATATGTAAGCTTCTGTGTGTACTTTTTGTTTGATCACTCACAACAACAGATTCAAATTTCACTTTCTCAAGAGTTTTAAAAGTTACTTCTGGTGGCTCATAAGTAACGGAAATGAAAACTAGATTTCTGTTCGTGAATTTATTTTGTAATCTATTGAGATGTGGAACGGCTCTAAGACAAGGTTTACACCATGTTGCCCAAAATTCAACCACTTTGAATGTATGATTGAAGTTTGTATTGGCCGGCTTGTTTAAAAGATAATCGGTTATTGTTAGTTCTTTTATTTTGGTGCCGATCATTTCAGATTGCTTTTTTGTCAAATCGAATTGAGCAAACAAAATGATTGGAAACAATAAGGTCAATATCAAAAAGACTTTTCTCATATCATTGATTATCGAATATCAATTTACTAAAAAGAGGACTTTTTAATAGCGTACTACTATTATCCTATAATAGCCCATGCCCATATTTTCTCTTCAGTGGGTTCAATACCACTTCTCAGGTATCGAATCACCTAAAGGGAGTAGATAAGGAGAGGAATTTGAAATCTATTGAATTAGTGGTAAAAGTTATATGCTTGATTTGGGATGTGATTAAAATGTTCATTTAGAATAATTTTAATTGGTATTTAGGTTTGAGCGTAATACTTTTATCATGTAATCAACGGTTACATAAAAGAAAAACCCATCTATTTGGAGTAGATGGGTGTCGATGGGGAACACATTGCAGTGTTGTAGCATTATATCAGAATGGTTACTCACTTAGCACCAGTCCTCGCCGCTTTTTTACATTCAGCTATCCTTTGGTTAGAAGGCTGATGCAAATTAAATCATTAACGCCTATTATGTGAAAATAATAGGCGTTTTGTATTAACAGTTGTTGATAAGACACCCATTTTTTGTGCTAACTACAACACTATATTTGCGACCGCAAAAAATAGGATTTATTTCTTCTTTTTAATCGGCGTATTCAAAGCCAGTTTAAGTAGTTCATCAGCAGTCATATTAACCTTTAGTGGCTTTTCCTCTTTGAGGGCTTTCTTAGTCATGGCAGGGGGCTTGCCATTGATGGGCTTATTGTTTTTGTTGGGCATGGAACTAAGTTAGCGAAACTTAGCTTTTCTTAGTCAATTTAACCCATGTTAACCTTCTTTCCATATTTTGAAGGGATAAGGTAAAGCGGTCTGCATCTTTCATTTTACGGGTATTGTATCGGTAAGAACATTCATTACAATATGCTTGTAAATGCTTGAAGCTGATTTGATGCCACGTACCATGAATAGCCCTTTTCATTACTCCCCAAAAGTTTTCTACTCCGTTAGTATGTACATCATTTCTAACCCATTCTTTTTTAGCATGAAATACGGCTGCGTGTTGGTATTGTTCTAAGCCTGTACGATATATAAACGCTTCATCTGTCATTATCCTACTGCCTTCCATTACGTTATTATAAATAGCTTGTTTTATTGGGGCTGCTTTACGGTCATCAAATGCAAACACTCTTATATCTCCATCACGTTCTTTTATTCCTACTACTGCTCCCTTATTAGTGTATGGGCTTTTCTGTGCGTACTCTACTTGCTCTGGGCTTAATCCTTTATAGTCGGACTTGTATTTACGGCTCATGTATGTTTCATCTACTTCGACAGCACCCTGTAACATTTCATTACTTACATTCTTCATCATTTCTCTAATCCTGTGGATCATAAACCACGCAGTACGTTGTGTAACCCCTAAATCTCTCCCTAATTGATGTGAACTAATTCCTTTCTTATGTGCAGTAACAACATACACAGCATTTAACCATTTAGTTAAGGGTATGCGTGAACTCTCAAATATGGTTCCCACTGTTACGCTATATTTTTTACCGCATACGTCCTGACTTGCTCCACATTTAAACCTCTTGCCATTCTCTATTAAATACGTTTTATCACTATACCCACAATAAGGACATACAGGACATCCACCCCAACGCTGCTCAATCAAATAATCCCTACAATCTTTCTCCGTAGGCATTGACTGTAATAATTCATGAAGATTTTTAAACATATAAGTTATTTTTTTGTAGCTTGTTTCAAAGCAAATTTTATGGGTATAATAAAAACACCAATAGATTTTAAAGAAGAAAATGTTGCAGTCAGAATAAGTCGTTTCAATGAAACAATTATTGAAAGCAGAATAAAAGAATTAGATAGTTCGGATAACTTGTTTGTGCTTGTATATTTTGGAAACACAAAAAATACAGAGCAATTAACCGAAAACCGATTGATAACCGACTTCATGATTGTAGTGAGGGATGGGAAAACAGATGAAGCCATCATATTTGCTACAATCACAGCCGTATTATACAAGGATGAAATAATAAACGAGCCTAATGACTTATGGATATTAGTAAACAAGTGTTTTAATCTGCTAAGTGATGCAGTAAAGGAACTTGAATTAAAGGATATGAATGGTAGTGTATTAGTCATGCCACAATTTTTACTTGCTCCTGACCAATTTAAAGGATTCGTTTACCACAACTGATACAACCTTACCATCTGCTATTTCAACCTCGCAAAATAGTTGAGCATTATTTATAAAGGCTTCTGCTTCTTTCAAATCCTCTAACTCTTTATCACTCAATCCTTCTCCCTTTATATGATTTGTTGCCACTTCTCACGAAATAATACCATTCATCCTTTTGACTCGACAATGTTCTTTTATAAAACGCTGTAAATCAATATTTTATATTAAGCCTATTATTAAGCTCTGCCCATTACCTAAAAAAACTTGGTACTATGTGTTGCATAGTACCAAAAGTTTCCCCATCTTTGTGTTATGAAAGAAGGGAATCAGGGAACACCCGGAAGAACTTCAGAAAAGAAAAAATTAAAAACACTTATAAATATTAAGTCATGAAAACGCAAAACACAAACTTCTTACAACAACTGGGACAGGAACACCTGAATAACTTGGTACAAGAAGTAAAAGAAACCGTTGCTACGAATGTGAACCTTCAGAACAACAAAACAGTTTTCGGTGCCGTTGATTACTACAAGTTACAGCGCAGCCGCAGAAACAGAATTGTTAGAAGACACTTGGTTGCTTAATCAAAATTTGAATCTTTTTTAATAACGATTGTTCCATTCCCCCCGAAAGGTTTAGGAACAAACAAAAACTCCGGCTATGGATATTCAGAACACACAAAGTCAGATGCGAAAGGGTGTATTGGAGTTTTGCATTTTATCCATCATCAGGCAGGGTGAGGTTTACTCCAGTGATATCGTGGACCGAATGAAAGCTGCCAACCTGCACATTCTGGAGGGTACATTATACCCCCTTCTGACACGTTTAAAAAATTCCGGCTTACTGACCTACCGTTGGGTGGAAAGTAACAGTGGACCGCCCAGAAAATATTTCGTGATGACCGATAAAGGTTTAGAGTTCTACAATGAACTGGAAAGAACCTGGCAGGAACTGGCTGATGCAGTACACGCACTGACCATCTCCCAAACTGAAACGGCCTCCGAAAAAAATCCAACCCAACCTTAACCAACAAAACTGAACAGAAAATGAAAAAGGTAATCAATATAAACTTTCAGGGCAGGGTAATTCCCATTGAGGAGTCTGCTTATGACATGCTGAAGCAGTATGTAGAAAGTTTGCGCAAATTCTTTGCCAACGAGGAGGGTCGTGATGAGATCATCAATGATATTGAAGGTCGTATAGCCGAACTGTTTGGCGATAGCCTGAAAAAGGGTGCTACCTGCATTACCGATGATACCGTAAACGAAATCATCAAAAGCATGGGTAGACCTGAAGACTTTGAAGGCGAAGAAGGAAATGTACACGCTCAATTGGGCGGTGAAGGTGGACAGTCTGCCAATAGCGGTAGCACTGCTTCTACTGAAGCTTCTCCCAGAGGCAGATTGTATCGCGATGACAATGAAAAAATATTAGGTGGTGTCTGCGGGGGCTTGGCTAACTACCTCCGCATCGATCCAACCATTGTACGTCTGGTATTTGCACTCATTACTTTTATGGGCGGCTCAGGTATCTTGTTGTACATCTTATTATGGATCATTCTTCCGTCAAAGCCTTTAGACAATATCGTTTCTACCAAACGTTTGTACCGTAATCCGGAAGAAAAAGTAATTGCCGGTGTAGCCAGTGGTATTGCTTCTTATTTTGATATCGCTGTTTGGGTTCCAAGATTAATCTTTGCTTTCCCATTGGTAATCGGTATCATCAGCTCGATTTTCAGAGGTGTATTCTGGATGGATGATGACTTCTTCCCCGGTATCGTATTCGGCTCATTCGGTGGAACCTTATTTGTAGTGTACGCTGTATTGTGGGCGGTGATTCCGGAAGCCAAAAGTGCTTCAGAAAAATTGGAAATGCGTGGTGAGAAAGTAGATCTTAACACTATTAAGAATACGATTCAAGAAGATTTGGAAGGATTTAAAAGTCGCGCCGAAAAATGGGGCGGCGAATTCAAAGATAAAGCAACCCAGTTCGGACAAGAATTTGGTCAGACTGTAGGACAAAAAAGTCAGCAGTTTAATGCAGAAACAGGATCAGCATTGAAAAGAGGTGGTAGAAGATTAGGTGGTATCATTGCCATCTTATTCAAAGCATTCTTTTTATTCATCGCAGGTATATTGGCTTTCGCATTACTAGTTACTGTTTTAGCCTTGATGTTTGCAGGGGTTGGTGTATTCCCACTGAAGAATTTCTTCTTGGAAGGTTTCGGACAAAACTTCCTGGCATGGGCAACACTCTTATTATTCCTGGGTGTTCCGGTAGTAGCATTCATAACTTGGTTGATCCGTCGTATCATGGGTGTAAAATCCGGTAACCGTTATCTCGGATTTACTTTCGGTGGTTTATGGTTTATTGGCTTGATCTGCGGTGGTATCCTTGTCTACTCAATTGCTACCAATTTCGATGCAAGAGCTAGAGAAAAAGAGGAATTCAGTATTCAGCAGCCTTCTACCGGTAAACTCATTATCCGAGTGCCTGATACCAAAGTGAAAGTGTATGGTCGTTGGTTTAAAATGGATGGTATTGTGAGTATGAATGATGATAGTCTTTTCTTGAATAATGTAAGAGTACGTATCGTAAAAAGTCAGGATTCTGCTTATCATATCTCTGCTTTCAAATACAGCAGTGGTAAGGATGAAGGAACTGCATTGAGTAATATCAAAGAGATCTCTTATGGTATCAATCAATCTGATAGTACTATCTCACTAGATCGTGGCTTCTCTTTGAAAAAAGGAACTCGCTTCCGTAACCAGGGTGTTCAGGTAATAATTCAAGTTCCTGTTGGAAAAAGAATCCTCATCGAAAGAAATGTTTCTAGAAGATTGAATTGGTTCAGCCTAGGTTCTAACAATGATTGGGAGTGGGAAGAAGAGTGGAATAATGATTATGAAAGCTGGAGTTCTGATGTGGAATATATCATGACACCGGGCGGATTAGAAAGAGTACATAAAGAAGAGAATCGTGATAATGATAGAACTTATGGTGTAGAAGATAAATCGAAAACAATCGAACAATACAAGAAGAGCAAAGAAGAACTGCAGAAAGAATATGAGCGTAAGCAAAAAGAGGCAGAAGAACTGAAAAAAGAATTAGAAAAGCCTATTGATACCACACGCTATCGTTACAAAAAAGAAACAGTGCAAAATAGTACTGAAGTAAAAAATGTAACAGAAAACAAGTCAGAACAGCTGTTGCCAATTGAGGCATCTCGCTTACTGATGATGCAAATGGTATACTAAAGACGGTTGAAGTTGGGAAAATAAGAACCTCGTCTTGTTCTCATGATGAGGTTCTTCCCTTCTCTTTAAAATCCGCTTAACCCTTAAAACTTCCGGCATGAAAATGAAATATGTAGTAGCCATCTGCCTTTTTATCATGTTGCTTTCAGGTTGTATCCGTTACGAAACAGACAGGGTAAGACACGGCAGGGTTTCAATTACGGTGAAAGAATCAGATCACCAATTAAGAGTTGATGCCAAATTCAAACGCTCTCAAACAGATCAAGTTGCTCGTATCATCAAAGAAGAACTGGATCGCAATGCTTCTGATGAAAATATGCATGCCACCACATTCACCATTCGTGACGACGATAAATTATTCGTGAGACTTCGAAAAGGGCGTCTTAAAATTCGATTGGATAAGGATGAAAATGATGAAGTCACTTATAATCGCGTAAAAAGATTGGCAGATCAGATCAAGATTGTTATAGCTTCAGATCAGGCTCGGCGCTAATTTTCCCACTGCACATAGATGATTTCCCCACTTGCAACCGCAAATTAACCGATGGTTAATGAGGTATGGCATACGTATGCCATTCATTAAGTCCATCACAACATCATCTTTATGAAACGAACCCTTTTGAGGTCCATCTTTGTGATCATAGTACTACTTGCCATTGTTTATCTGATGGCCTGGAAGTCTCCCCAATATTATATTCCAACAACATCTTACCATACAACTGACTCCATCGTTCCTTTTGAAAAATATACAGGTGAACATGAGCGGCCTTTTATCATCAAACAAAAAAGAGCGTTGATCTTTGGTGCCACACATACAAAAGACCCCAATGATCCACAAATACCACAGATGGAAGAGTTGTGGGGAGAGTTTCATCCCACCATTGCCTTGGTTGAAGGTAGATTGGGATTGCTCCTGCCCCTATTCATGAATCCGGTAAAAGAATTGGGCGAAGGTGGATGGGTAAAAGCGCTGGCACATAAAGACGGGGTAAAGATTATGAACTGGGATCTGTCTAAAGAAGCATTGGCAGATTCATTACAACAGTATTTTACCAAAGAACAAATTGCATTACACCAAATACTAAATCCTTATTTCGGTAATCTACGTTTTGGCAAACCGGCATCTCCTGAAAACTTTATCAAGGAATACTTGAAACGTGCCTCTTTTGTAGGACTACAAGACAGTATCCGTTCGGTGGAAGATGTAGATCGTTTATGGAAAAAATATTTCCCTGCCGGACCTGATTGGCGCGATACCTCAGATGAATTCCCTTTACCCGGATATCTTGCTTCCTTCATGGCAACTTCCAATGACATTCGCAACAGACAATTGGTGACGATCGTTAAGGAGCTGACTGAAAAAGGAGAGCGTGTGTTTTTGATTTGTGGGTCTAGTCATGCTTACTGTGTAGCGCCGGCATTCCGGCAATAGGGAAGAATTTCTTGATGATGGAAAACCGGATTGCCCTGTTATAAAGGCTTTATAAAGTCTTGACAGCAGGGCAGTTCTATGATTGCTAAAACAAATATATTTCCCATCTTCCTTTCTCTTATTTTTGCGCCACTATAAAGTACAGATATGAAAAATACACCCTTCACACAAAAACACATCGCGCTCGGTGCTAAAATGGCCGAGTTTGCAGGTTACAATATGCCCATCAGTTATTCAGGTATCAACGATGAGCATGCAACCGTTCGTAATAATGCCGGTGTTTTTGATGTAAGTCATATGGGTGAATTCATCCTGAAAGGTGATAAAGCACTGGATTTGATTCAACGTGTTACTTCTAATGATGCTTCAAAACTCAGTAATGGGAAAGCGCAATACAGCTGTTTACCCAATGAACAAGGAGGTATTGTAGATGATCTGATTGTATACTGCATTGAAGAAAATAAAGTGTACATGCTGGTAGTGAATGCGTCGAATATTGAAAAAGATTGGAACTGGATCAGTAAGTTTAATACAGAGAATGTAGAAATGCATAATATCAGCGATAAGACTTGTCTGCTAGCTATTCAAGGTCCCAATGCTACCAAGATTTTACAGCCACTCACTGATATGGATATTATGAATCTGAAATACTACACCTTCGCAAAAGGGAAATTTGCAGGTGTAGACAATGTACTGGTAAGTGCCACAGGATATACAGGAGCCGGAGGTGTTGAAATTTATTTTGAAGATGTAGATGGCGCGGCAGATAAAATTTGGGATGCCATTTTTGCTGCGGGTGGTCCACAAGGAATGAAACCTATAGGTTTGGGGGCAAGAGATACACTTCGTTTGGAAATGGGTTATTGTTTATATGGTAATGATATTGATGATACTACTTCTCCGTTAGAAGGAGGCTTGGGTTGGATCACCAAGTTCACCAAAGATTTTACGGCAAGACCTATTCTGGAAAAACAAAAGGCAGAAGGTGTAACCCGTAAACTGGTTGGTTTTGAAATGATGGAAAGAGGTATTCCTCGACATGATTATCTGATCAAAGATGCAGCAGGAAATACCATTGGAAAAGTGACTTCCGGAACACAGGCGCCTTCTTTAAATAAGGCAGTAGGTTTAGGTTATGTAAACACTGCTTTTACAGCAGTAGATACTGAAATCTTTATTGAAATTCGTAATACGCCGGTGAAAGCGAAAATTGTAAAATTTCCTTTTGCTTAAAAATATAAGTTGATGTCATGAAGCCGTAACAATTCATTGTTATGGCTTTTTTATCCGGATATGGCATCATGATGACAATGGTTTTATGATTTGTATGTAGTTTTAAAAATGTTTTGTCCAAAAGCGACATATGTATTACTCTATTTGTTGATGGGTATTTCTTGTAAACCCAGACAGCATACGGCGCCTTCTATGCCGGATATCGGTTCTTTGGGAAATGAAGTAGGACATGCCATTGTCATTCCGTCCACATTACATGGACTTGCTACAGCAAGTGGTGAGAAATATGATTCCACACGTTATACCGGTGCACATAAAACCTTACCCTTTGGTACAAAAGTATTGGTAACGCATACACTCAATGGTAAAACCGTAACCGTAAAAATCATTGATCGTGGTTTGGCGGGAAGCGGACAAGTAATTGCGCTGAGTAAAGCAGCTGCGCTAAAATTAGATACAACCAAAGTGATCTCAATGCCTGTCAGGATTCACTATCAGGAATAGCCGTTGCCGCATCTTTCATAATCGAAACTTTACAAATTTGTAATTCCTGTTCTGATACTATATGATATGCATGGTCGTAACAGCAATAATAAGTTGTTCCTTCTTTGCTAATAGCGGTATGTGTAAAATAATTAAAATGAAATCCGCGGTGATACAATAATGCTCTTGGAACCTTTTCTGTTTCTTTGGTCTTATTTACACAAGAAGCCAGAATACGTCTGTTTTGCAACAACAAGTGATTGACACTTTTTACAAAGCCCTTTTCATCTATGTATTTCTTGTTGTTAAACACGCTTCTGCAATGATCATCGCAAAATTTTTTATCAATTCTGCCACGTAAAGGATGTCCACAGGTCAGGCAATGTTTTGTATTGACAGACATAAGCATCGGTTTATGTTATGAAAATACCTGCAATGGAGGAGGATATTCATTTCATGGATAAAAACAGGTATTTGTACAAGCCATAAAACTGTATTTATACCTAAAAGCACTTCATAATCGACTGACACTTTAACTCATGCAAAGCGCGTGAAAAATAAGCGATTATAAACGGAAATAAGCGGATAAATTCCGACTACAAGATGCGATCAGTCAGATATTCGTTTTGAAATCATGCAAAGCTTTTTTCATCAAAACATCTGATATGAATATGATCAAAAACAAGGTACAGCTGATCGGTCATTTGGGTCAGACACCTGAAATTAAAAAGTTTGAAGGCGGTAAAAAATTGGCCAGTATGAGTTTGGCTACCAAGGAAAATTATAAAGATGCCAGTGGAGAGAAAGTAACCGATACCCAATGGCATCAGGTAGTAGCATGGGGTAAGATGGCAGACTTTGCCGAAAAATACCTCGTGAAAGGAATTCAAGTGGCGGTAGATGGAAAACTGGTGAATCGACAGTATGTTGACAAAACAGGTGTGAAACGATCTGTCACAGAAATTCATGTACATGAGCTACTGATTATTACCCCCAAAAAGTAGTAGCCTTTCTTTCTGAGCGGCCGGCTTTTCTAGGCTGGCCTTTTTCTAGGCAGGGCTTTTCCTGCTTCAACTGCTTCTGTTTGAGTGTATATTTGCAGTCTTATGAGCATGAAACCGACATTGTATACCATTCTTTCTCCTCGACTACTGGATATATATGACGTATCAGACAGTATTGTTGTGATCATTGATGTTTTTCGTGCTACTTCTACCATTGCTACTGCATTGTACAATGGAGCGAAAAGAGTGATTCCGGTAGATGCAGTGGATAAATGTATTGCCATCGGAAAGGAGACAGGCGGTATTACGGCCGGTGAAAGAGACGGTAAAGTGATTCCAGGTTTAGCGCATGGTAATTCGCCGGCGGAATATCCTCGCTCGTTTATTGAGGGACAAACACTGGTACTCACAACCACCAATGGTACCAAATTACTCCACATGGCTTTGAATAGTGGTGCATCAGAAGTGATCACAGGTTCATTTCCTAATATTTCAGCTGTTTGCGATTACCTCATCGCACAACAAAAGAATGTGATCTTGGGTTGTTCAGCTTGGAAAGACCGTTTTAATTTGGAAGATGCCATGTTTGCCGGTGCAGTCATTCACAGGGTACAGGATCATTTCACTATTCACTGCGATAGCAGTCTCATGGCTTCAGACATGTACGGTCTTCACCAACACGATATGCAACAATTCATTCGCAGAACTACACACTGGCACAGACTCGCTTCCTACGGACTGGAAAAAGACCTGGAATACTGCGTAACTCCCGACATTGCCAATGTCCTTCCTATTTATAGGAATGGAGATTTGGTTTGTGGGTAGTTAGTCCATGGTCGATAGTCCATTGTCCATGGTAAAACCATATTTTTAGCAGTTTTAATAATCAATGTTTCCTACCATGGTCTATTGGCTATCGACCATGGACTACAGACCAACCTTAACAAACATTTCATCCACATTCCTCCTATTTCTTTTCATTTACTGGATTGCTTTCCTTTACTTTTGCAAATTGCCCTTTTCGGAGCGGCATTCATTGCTAAACAGGTACACAGGATGTAGTCATGCCTAATGCAGCTCTTCTGTTTACACTAATTGTTGATTGATTGTATGGCACTTCCATATTTGGTTAAACATATCTATAATAGCGGAACAGAAGAAGTTATCCGCAGGGGTAAAAAAATTCACGCACTCGGAAATGTAGAGTTGATAGAATATGATGAACTCATGGCCAACATCGTTTTTCGTGTGAAAGATGATGGGTATGCAACTTTTTATAAAGTACATATCAATCAATTCAAGGATCCCAAAACACTTTCACTGCGCTGCAGTTGTCCATACAATCTATCTGAAGTTTGTAGGCATAAAGCAGGTGCATTGTTTCATCTGCAAGATCTCTTAGATCGTAATCAGTTGGGTGAAAAAGAAACCAGCTATGATCAAAAACATACGGTGGTAAAAATGAAGCAGCTCGATCTTAAACTGATCAAGATGCTTTCTTCACAAGAGAGTTTTGAAAAAGCCGAAAATTATTTACGTAGTAATCGTTCCAATATTCTTGAAGCCAAAGATGAGCGTGTACTTGCTGATCTTGAGTATGAAGGCGAATCGTTTCGCATTCTTCTTCAAAAAAATGAAGAAAGAAATTTTGATACCAGTTGCACCTGTTCTTCTGATAGGGAACATCCACTCTGTATACATAAAGACATCGTCTTATTACAATTACTGCATAATTATGGTCCGGGTTATTTCGATTCGATTCGTAATTGGGACAAAGAGAAGAATAAATTATTGGCCCTGTATGGGTATTCACTCAATGATGACCTGAAAGGAAAATTTGAATTCACGTATACGGATGGAAAACCTTTTTTAAGGGTATTGGATACCAGTATTAAAAGAGTTGCCTTGAATCCAAGTACGGAATTAAAACCCAAAAGAGAGGAAGAACAAACTGTAGCTACAACTGCTATTATGCAGGAATCTGAAGAAGCTGAGAAAGAGTTACTGAAACTAGGACTCGTACTCACTTTCAATGAACAACAATATCCTTATGTTCAATTCGAAGGAGTGCAGGGAGAAGCAGATGAAGAAAAAACAAAGTACACGGGGAAAGTGGCTAAACTGGATCTCAGTCGTTTTATCAATACAGAAGTTTTTGATGAAGATGATAAAGGTTTATTACAACAGCTTCGCAAGTTGATGCCTTCAGAAGTGAGTCGTTATTTAGACCGTAACTCTCCGTTTAGTGGTATCTGGGAAAACATCATACAGCAACATGATGATGAGCTTCCTGAAGAAACCCGTCATTTGATCAATGAATACCTGCATCCTAAAGTAAAAAAATTATTTACTGAGCTTAGTAGCAGTCATTTTGTTTTCTGTTTACCTGAAAAGAAACCATTCACTACTGCCAATCTCTTAAAAGCAGAGTTGATCACTCACTTTATTAGTCCGGAATTTGAAGTCACGTACCAGAAAGGGAAATATGAAGTAGACTGTCGGGTGAAATTACCATTGGCAGATTTAAATATTTCAGAAAATGAAAGTAGCTCGGCGCTTTTGTTTCAATACCACCAACAGTTTTTTACTTGGAAAAGAACAGAAGACATATTGATACTGGAGAAATTCCTTCCTTCAGGAAAAATTATTATCCCGGCAGAAGATTGGTCGGCACAACTGCAACAATTTATATTGCCTCTGTCCAAAGAATACAATGTTCATTTCGGAAATGTGCAGAAAGAAGAAGTGAAAGATGTAAAGCCGGAAGTAAAAGTATTACTGAAAGAAAAAGGAGAATATTTATTATTCCAGCCCATATTCAATTATCGGGGTTATGATGTACGTACTTCAGATAAAGAAAAGATCATCATGCCTGTGGCTGATAAAATATTGGTCATTCAGCGAAACTTGGAAGCGGAAAAAGAGTTTGTTCAAAAGATAGAATCGCTGCACTCTCATTTTATCAGACCTGCTGAAGGAGATGTATTGGCTTTGAAAGGCGCAGAGGTATTGCGTAATAACTGGTTCTTCCTTTTTGTAGATGCAGTCAAAGAAATGAATATTCCGGTATATGGATTTGAAGCGTT
The DNA here is from genome assembly GCF_051861365.1 of Sediminibacterium sp. NCBI lineage: Bacteria > Pseudomonadati > Bacteroidota > Chitinophagia > Chitinophagales > Chitinophagaceae > Sediminibacterium > Sediminibacterium sp. The sequence continues at coordinate 74,985 of NZ_JBHYCW010000004.1, forward strand.
GAAAAACTTTAGATTCAATACTGCGAAACCTTCTACCAAAATCTATATCAGTAGCAATACCGATTGGTTTGATGCTAAGATCGAAATTAATTTCGGTGATCAGAAAGTGACGGTAGATGAAGTGAAAAAAGCATTGAGCAATAAACAGCAATTTGTACAATTGGGAGATGGTACATTAGGGATCTTACCTGAAGAATGGATTAAAAAATATTCATTGTTATTTAGGGTAGGAGAAGGAAAGTCGGGTTCCATGAAGCTCAGTAAATACCATTTCAGTGTGGTAGAAGAATTGTACATGCAGCGTGATGAGGAAGAATTGTTTTTTCAGTTGGAAGAAAAATATGATCGACTCAAAGAAAATCATTCCATCAAAGAGATTCCGGCACCTGCGCATCTTCGAAGCATATTACGACCTTATCAGGAAAGTGGTTTCCAATGGCTGAATTACCTGCGTGAAGTTCAGTGGGGCGGTATTCTGGCCGATGATATGGGTTTGGGTAAAACCATTCAGGCATTGAGTTTTCTGCATCATCTCAAAGAAGAAAATGGATCCTTGAAAGCATTGGTGGTTTGTCCAACAACACTGATGTTCAACTGGCAGAATGAAATCGGAAAGTTTACACCTACGATTAAGTTCTATGTTCACCATGGTGCACAGAGAACACGTGATAGTCTTGCCGCTACAGATGCGGATGTAATCATTACTACTTATGGTACTTTGCGAAGTGATATCAAACAATTTGTAGAAGTAGCATTTGATTATGTAGTGTTGGATGAAAGTCAGGCCATTAAAAATCCTTCTAGCAAAGTCACAAAAGCAGCGAGTCTTATCAAAGCTAAAAACAGACTTTGTCTAAGTGGTACACCCCTTCAGAACAATACATTTGATATTTATGCACAAATGAATTTCTTGAATCCGGGGATGTTAGGAAGTGTAGAGTTTTTCAAACAAGAATTTTCAATTCCCATTGATAAGTTTGGTGAAAAAGAACAAAAAGAACATTTACGTAAACTATTGTTCCCATTCATTCTTAGAAGAACCAAAGAGCAGGTTGCCAAAGATCTTCCTGAAAAACAAGAGATGGTGCTATTCTGTGAAATGGGTGATGAACAGCGTCGTATCTATGATGCATTCAGGAATGATTATCGTGATAAAATTTTGGGAGTAGTAGATAATCAAGGAATACAAAAATCGCAACTCACCATTTTACAAGGTCTGATGAAACTTAGACAGATCTGTGATAGTCCGGCCATCATTAAAGATGAAGAAAAATTCCCCAATGTATCTGTCAAGTTGGAAGAGTTAGGTCGTGAGATCACCGAAAATATCGGTAATCATAAAGCATTGATATTCTCACAATTCCTCGGTATGCTTGCTTTGATCAAAGAAAAGATGAAGGAATTGGGGGTTGATTATGAATATTTTGATGGAAGCAGTACAGTGAATGAACGTGAGAGAGCCATCCAACGTTTTCAAAACGATGATTCATGTCGCGTATTTCTTATTTCATTGAAAGCGGGAGGCGTAGGTTTGAATTTAACCGCTGCTGATTACGTGTATATTGTAGATCCATGGTGGAATCCTGCAGTAGAGCAACAGGCGATCGACAGAACACACCGTATTGGTCAGACCAAAAATATATTTGCTTACAGAATGATCTGTACAGATACAGTGGAGGATAAAATACTCAAATTACAAGACCGTAAAAGAAGTTTAGCTCGTGAATTGATTACAGATGATGAAGGCTTTGTGAAGAACCTGACACGCGAGGACGTGGAGTACTTATTCAGTTAAGAATTGTTAGTCAGACGATTATGTGTAGTTTATTGATGACTGCTAATTGATTAAGCGACCTATCCGCGTATGTCTTTCACCGATTTTAACAAGAAGCGTCCCAACCATCCTGCTAGCTTTCCATTAATCTTTTTGCTTATTAGTCAGTCTAATACCAAAGCATAGCTTCGTATACTATAATAAACTTGAGCATGACCAAAATTCTAACTGCTATCACCTGTTTGTTCTTTGCATATACCGTGAAGGCTCAAACCAGTGCAACCTTAAAGGGTAAACTGGTAGATACGGTGGGGAAGCAATCACTAAAAGATGCATCTATCTCTATTCTGGATGCAAAAGATTCTACATTGGATGTTTTTGGACTAACCAAAGCAGATGGTAGTTTTTTGATCAGCAATATCACATTTGGTGAAATGATCGTTGATATCAAGTTTCAGGGTTATGAACCATTTTCTAAAAAGATTTCGTTTTCCAAGACCAATAGTATGGTCGATCTTGGAAATATCTATATGACTGTTGCAGCCAATGATTTGGGTAATGTTACCGTTACACAATCTGCGGTAAGAATGAAAAATGATACGGTGGAATTCAGTGCTTCAGCATTTAAGACCAAGCCGAACGCTGTTGCAGAAGACTTACTCAAGAAAGTACCAGGTATTCAGGTTGATAAAAGTGGTAATATCACTGCACAAGGAGAGCAGGTACAAAGAATATTAGTAGATGGAAAAAGATTCTTTGGTGATGATCCCAGAATGGCTACCCGTAATCTTCCTCCGGATGTTATTGATAAAATTCAGGTATTTGACCAAGCCAGTGATCAAAGTGCTTTTACCGGTTTTGATGATGGTAATCGTGTGAAAACCATCAATATCACCACACGAAAAGACAGGCGTAAAGGATATTTTGGTCGAGGAACACTCGGTTTTGGTGCCAATGCGGATGAAGGTTTGTATGATAACAGTTTTAGTTTGAGTCGCTTTAATGGTGATCGACAAATTACTTTCACCGGACAAGCCAATAATGTCAATAAACAGAATTTCTCCGTACAGGATATGTTAGGCTCTTTAGGTGGGGGCAATTTTGGCGGTGGCGGCGGAGGTGGTGGACGTGGTGGTGTTCAGGCATTTACTGGAAGTGGTGGAGCAGGTGGATTGGTTAACACATGGGCTGGAGGTATCAACTATAGAGATACTTGGAGTCCAAAGACACAATTCTCAGGAAGTTATTTCTATAATGATCAGAAAACATATCGTGATCAGAATAGCTTGGTGCAGAACTTAATTCCGGGTGCTCCTGATTCATCTATTTTCAATAACCAAACGAACTCTTCTAAAACGTATAATAATAATCATAGGATCAATTTTAATATTGAACACCAATTTGATTCTTCCAATTCTTTGATTATTAGACCCAATATCAGTTTTCAGGATACTTGGTCTCAAACCTTACAACAGACATCTTCAACTAGGGGTAAATTCACGGCATTGAATAGCTCTGATGCAAGATCTATTCGCGAGAACAATGGATACAATGGTAGTGTTGAAGCTACTTTCCGTCATCGTTTTCCAAAAAGAGGTCGAACTTATTCCATTGGTATCAATGCGGGTGGTAGTGCCAATGATGGGACTGGATCGAATTATTCGCTGAATCAATTCAATCCACCAAGTAGACCTTCTTATATTGATACGATTGATCAGGTGTACACGACTAATAGAGATACCAGAAATTTCAGTGGTACCTTATCTTATACCGAGCCACTTGCCAAAAATCAGCAACTGGAATTCAACTATAACTACTCTTACAATAAAAATAATTCGGGTAGAGAAACCATGGAGTATGATGCCGGTAGCGGTAAGTATGAAATACCGGTGATTAACTTGACCAATACTTTTGAAAACACATTTAGTTCAAACAGGTTCACGATGAACTACCGTTTGCAGAATGCGAAATACAATTTCAGTATTGGATCAGGTGTACAAGTAGGTGAGCTAGTAAGTAATAATATCACCAGAAATACATCAATTAAGCAAAACTTTGTCAACCTTTTCCCTTCTGCGAATTTCAGATATGAGTTTTCTAAGACCAAGAGTTTGCGATTGTTTTATAACGGACGTACATCCCAGCCTACCGCAGAGCAATTACAACCTGTAGCTGATAACAGTAATCCACTAAACATTCGGACAGGTAATCCAAACCTGAAACAACAATTCACGCATAGCTTTAGGTTTTTGTATAATTCATTTGATGTATTTACGCAGAAATTGATTTTTGCTACCATCAATGCCAGCTTTATCCAAAATGATATTCAGAATTCAACGGTATTTCAGCCTAATGGAGCGCAGTTGACAATGCCGGTGAATTTGAATGGAACATATAGAATCAATGGATTTTTCAATTATAGTTTCCCATTAAAAAAACCAAAGAGCACTGTTAACCTAAGAGCAATTATAGCCAGAGATCAATCACAAACATTGATCAATAATGCCAGCAACTATACACGTAATACTACATTAGGCGGTGAAGTAGGTTGGACTACTAACCTGAAAGAAGGATTTGATATGAATTTCTCATCAAATTCTTCTTTCAACATGGCCAGATATACTTTACAGCCACAACAGAATGGAGACTTCTTTACCCAAACTGTTTCAACAGAGGCAACCGCTTATTCAAAAAGTGGTTGGGTATTCTCACTTGATTTTGATTATATCTATAATGCAGGAAGAGCACAAGGATTCAATACCAGTATTCCATTGTTAAATGCAAGCATCTCTAAACAAATGCTCAAGAATAAAGCAGGTGAGTTGAAGTTTTACATGTTTGATCTCCTGAATCAAAATGTGAGTATTCGAAGAGAGATTACTGGTAACACTATTCAAGACGTATCCACAAGGGTACTGACTAGATATGTAATGGTAAGCTTTACCTATAATTTGCGTCGTTTTGGCGGTAATCAACAGCAGCAGCGTGGGCCGATAAATATGATGATGCCGGGTGGTGGTGGCAGACAAATGCAGATGATGCGAGGCGGTGGAGGATTTTAATTAGTGTACTTTTTTATATGATAATAGCCGCCATTAGTTGATGACGGCTATTTTTATGCTTACACTTGTTAGCATAGAATTAATATGCCGTTCAAAAATTTTTTGAACGATATCCCACAAACTGATATACTTTTACAGCTCCAAAGCAAATAATTATCAAACAAGTGAAGCAGATACTCACTCAATATTTATTCCTCCTGTTGAATACCCGTATTCAGGTATTCTCTATGGAAGCTGCTTTCAACTTCTTGCCGCGACCTCGACGTGGTTGCTGATAGGACGAGCAACTGGCACTTGCCCCTATCAGTGAAAAATCCCCCGGAATCAATCATCTGACAGAGAGCTGTCTTACCGTTTACGTTATTTAATTCATTATAAGTTGGAACAAAATATCATTGTTCGTGTAGCCAATGGTGGCGACACGCATTACGCGCAAACCATTACAGATGAAATGGAGTCATCTGCCAAAGCACGTGGTACCGGTATCGCTAAACGCAGTCCCGAATATGTGGCTCGTAAGATGGAAGAGGGTAAAGCCGTTATCGCACTCCTTCCAGATGGAACTTGGGTAGGCTTTTGTTATATAGAAGCATGGGGACATGATGCATTCGTGGCCAATAGTGGTTTAATTGTTTCACCACCCTTTCGGAAAAGCGGTGTGGCTAAACTAATCAAACAAACCATCTTCAACTTATCAAGGGAAAAGTATCCAACTTCCAAAATATTTGGTTTGACTACCGGTCTTGCCGTCATGAAGATCAACAGTGACTTGGGTTATGAGCCGGTTACATATAGTGAGTTAACCGATGATGAAGAATTTTGGGCCGGTTGTAAAAGTTGTATCAATTATGAAATATTGATGAGTAAGGATCGTAAGAACTGTTTTTGTACAGCCATGCTGTATGACCCTACAGATCATTATGAACCGGAAGAAACATCTACGGAATTTAAAAGGAAATCTAAACTCTATGAGCGTTTCATGAAAGTGAAGCAACATAAGTTATTGCGTGTTTTCCGAAAGAAGGAAAACGGTGGAACAACAAAACCCAAATCTTTCTTTCATCATTTCTTTAATCTTTAATCGTCTAAGCAATCCATTATATGAATCAGCTTCCAACAAATCTTCCGGCAGGTACAAAAGTAGTAGTAGGCTTTAGTGGCGGACTCGATACTTCTTTTTGTGTCAAATACTTAACTGAAGAAAAAGGCTTTGAAGTGCATAGCGTAATTGTGAATACAGGGGGCTTTTCAAAGGAAGAATTACAGCAGGTAGAGACGCATGCATATAATTTAGGGGTGAAAACCCACACGACCGTTGATGCAGTGAAAAGCTATTACGACAGTATTATTCGTTTTTTGATTTATGGAAATGTATTGAAAAACAATACCTATCCATTGAGTGTGAGTGCAGAGAGGCTGAGTCAGGCTTTGCATATAGCTGAACACACTAAAAAACTGAATGCCAAAGCAGTGGTGCATGGCAGTACTGGTGCCGGTAATGATCAGGTAAGATTTGATATGATTTTTCATATCATGATACCGGATACAGAAATTATTACGCCTATTCGAGATATGAAACTGAGTAGAGAGGAGGAAATCACTTATCTCCAATCGAAAGGTGTTGCTATGAATTTTGAAAAAGCCACTTATTCTATCAATAAAGGACTGTGGGGAACCAGTGTAGGAGGAAAAGAAACATTGCATTCCAAAGGGATGCTCCCGGAAGAAGCTTGGCCTACAAAAGTTTCAAAATCACAACCTGAAGAAGTGAAACTTGGATTTGTGAAAGGTGAACTGAAAACCATCAATGATCAACAATTTGCGCATCCAACCGATGCGATACAATACCTGCAGTCCATTGCAGGTCCATTTGGTATTGGGCGCGATATTCATGTGGGGGATACGATTATCGGTATTAAAGGACGTGTAGGCTTTGAGGCAGCAGCACCCATGGTTATTCTGAAAGCGCATCATGCATTGGAAAAACATGTATTGACCAAATGGCAATTGAATTGGAAAGACCAACTCGCTCAATTTTATGGCAATTGGTTGCATGAAGGGCAGATTATGGATCCTGTGATGAGAGATATTGAGGCATTTCTGATTCAGTCACAGGAGCATGTTACAGGAGATGTTTTTATACAACTCATGCCTTACCGTTTTGCTGTTATTGGTATTGAATCATCATTTGATTTAATGAGCAGCAAATTTGGTAAGTATGGTGAAATGAACAGTGGCTGGACAGGAGATGATGTGAGAGGATTTTCCAAAATTTTTGGTAACCAGACCGCTATTTATCACAACATTAAATCTGATAACAAATGAGTCAAATAAGAGCAGCTATTATTGGTGGTGCGGGATATACAGGTGGAGAAATGATTCGTTTGTTACTGCGTCATTCGGCAGTAGACTTATTAAGTGTACATAGTTCCAGTAATGCAGGAAAACCTTTATATGAAGTTCATAAAGACCTCATCGGAGAAACAGAACTATTATTCGCTGATCAGCCGTTTACAGAGGTAGATGTACTGTTTTTATGTGTAGGTCATGGTGACGCGAAAAAGTTTTTGGAACAGAACCATATCTCTGATGCCGTAAAGATCATCGATCTATCACAGGATTTCAGGTTGACATCCGGATCAATATTTGGTAACAGAAACTTTGTTTATGGATTACCGGAACTAAATCGAGAACTAATTAAAACTGCTCACAATATTGCTAACCCCGGTTGTTTTGCTACTGCTATTCAATTGGCATTATTGCCTTTGGCAAAAGCGGGTATATTGAGTGATGTACATACGACCGGTATCACCGGATCTACGGGAGCCGGTCAATCACTGAGTACTACCTCTCATTTTAGTTGGAGAGCCAATAATATCCAAGCGTATAAATCATTGAATCATCAGCATATTCAAGAGATCACGGCATCTATCAATCAGTTGCAGAAAGATTCTCCTTTATCTGCTTTAGGAGAGGGTCCGGGTATACATTTTGTCCCTTGGCGAGGTGATTTTACAAGAGGTATTTATACCAGCTCAATCATTGATTGCAGTTTCCCATTAGAAAAAGTAAAAGAACTGTATCGCGAATATTATCAGAAACAATCTTTTACTTTTTTAAGTGAAACGATGATCGATCTAAAGCAAGTGGTGAATACCAACAAATGTCTTTTACATATTGAGAAGCAGGGCAATAAACTGATAGTTCATAGTGCGATTGATAATTTATTGAAAGGAGCCAGCGGACAGGCAGTACAAAATATGAATCTCATGTTGGGTCTGGATGAAAAAACAGGACTGAATTTAAAAGCCAATTATTTCTAATCAATCAAGTGATCGGTATGAAACTTTTTGATGTATATCCTTTAAATAATATTACCATTAGCAGAGCACTGGGTTCCTATGTGTGGGATGACCAGGGAAATCAGTACTTGGATATGTATGGAGGACATGCAGTGATCAGTATTGGACATACACATCCACATTGGGTGAAAAAAATAGAAGATCAGTTAAAGCAGATAGCTTTTTATTCTAATTCTGTGATCATACCATTGCAACAGCAACTGACAGAGAAGTTGGGAAAACTGAGTGGTAAAACAGACTATGAACTTTTTTTGTGTAATAGTGGTGCAGAAGCCAATGAAAATGCATTGAAGCTGGCATCTTTTCATACCGGCAGGAAAAAAATCATTGCTTTTAAAAAATCATTTCACGGAAGAACCTCTTTAGCTGTTGCAGCTACGGATAATCCCGCAATTGTAGCTCCTGTAAATGAAACAGAGAATATTGTATTTCTGCCGTTTAATGATACTGCATCGCTACAAGAATATTTTGAACAGCATGGAGAAACGATTGCAGCCGTTATTACAGAAGGCATACAAGGAGTAGGAGGAATTAATATAGCCTCCGATGATTTTCTACAAGCTATCCGACAATTATGTGATCAGTACGGTTCGGTATTTATTGCTGATAGTGTACAATGTGGTTATGGACGAACAGGAAGATTCTTTGCACATGATCATGCTGGAGTAGACGCAGATATATATTCTATGGCAAAAGGGATGGGTAATGGATTTCCAATAGGAGGTATTTTGATCGCACCACATATCAGGCCTAAACATGGAATGCTAGGAACCACATTCGGAGGGAACCATCTTGCTTGTGCTGCTGCTTTAGCTGTATTGGAAATCATAGAGCAAGAGGATTTGATGAAAAAAGCAATGGTGAATGGGTCGTATATAATCGAACAATTGAAAGCGATTCCAGACATTCAAAATGTTCGAGGTAGAGGTTGGATGATTGGATTTGATGTTCCTGATGCGATCAAAGATTTGAAAAAAGTATTACTGAGTGAATACAAAACATTTACCGGAGAGGCCAAGCCTAATGTAATACGATTGTTGCCTTCTCTTGCATTAAATAAAGAACAGGTAGACGATTTTCTTCAGAGACTTCGCGAGGCCATCAAATTCATACAAACCGCTAATCCATCATCTTAATTACTGAAAAACATGAAACAATTCATTTCTGTAAATGATGTACCGGATATCAATGCACTCATTGCAAAGGCAATGGCATGCAAAGCCAATCCATTCCAATATCAAGGTCTTGGAATCGGTAAGCGTATAGGATTACTTTTTTTGAATCCAAGTCTTAGAACAAGGTTAAGTACACAAGTTGCAGCCCGTAACCTGGGTATGGAAGCCATTGTTTTCAATATTGATAAAGAAGGGTGGGCATTAGAGTTTGAAGAAGGGGCAATCATGAGTGGTAATAACGTAGAACATGTGAAAGATGCAGCACCCGTTCTTGGACAATATTTTGATATTCTTTGTATCAGAACTTTCCCCTCATTGAAAAATAGGGAAGATGATTATAGTGAAATGTTCATTCATCAATTTATTAAGTATGCGGGTGTTCCGGTGGTGAGCCTGGAAAGCGCCACACTGCATCCTTTACAATCATTGACGGATCTGATGACCATTGCGGAAGAGTTACAGGATAAGCAAATAAATCACCGCCCTAAAATTGTACTGACCTGGGCACCACATATCAAACCACTTCCCCAATGTGTAGCGAATAGCTTTGCGCAGTGGGTGAATGCATGGGGTGAAGCTGATTTTGTCATCACACATCCACAGGAGTATGAATTATCAACTGCGTTTACAAAAGGAGCAGTGATTACACACGATCAAAATGCCGCTTTAGCAGACGCTGATTTTGTTTATGTTAAAAACTGGAGCACATATACCGATTATGGTAAAGTATATGAAAACGATCCCGCATGGATGTTAACAGAGGAAAAACTAAAGTATACAAATGCTGCAAAAGTGATGCACTGTTTGCCGGTAAGAAGAAATGTAGAACTTAGTGATGAGATATTAGATAGCTCACATAGTTTGGTAACCAAGCAAGCCGGAAATCGTGTTTGGGCAGCACAGGCTGTTTTACAAACCATACTAACACATCAACAATCGTAAGGTGGAACAATTGTATGTCATAAAAATTGGTGGTAACATCATTGATGATGCAAAAAGGCTAGAGCATTTTCTGGAGCAATTTGCTGCTGTGCAAGGACATAAGATATTGGTGCATGGAGGAGGGAAATTGGCTACAAAGCTGGCTGCGCAAATGGGTATTCAACAACAAATGATTGATGGTCGCAGAATTACGGATGCGGAGACTTTGAAAATAGTGACCATGGTGTATGCCGGATATGTCAATAAAAATATCGTAGCCAAATTACAATCTAAAGATGTCAATGCTATCGGAATTACGGGTGCAGATGCAGGGATGATTCGAGCACATAAAAGAGTACATGCAACCATTGATTATGGTTTTGTCGGAGATATTGATGCAGTAGATTCAATAAAAGTACATCAACTGATTAGACAAAATTTGACGATTGTATTGGCACCTATAACGGATGATGGGAATGGACAACTATTAAATACCAATGCCGATACCATTGCCCAAGAGATCGCAAAAAGCATGAGTCATCTGTATACAACTAGTTTGATTTATTCTTTTGAGAAGAAGGGTGTATTAACGGATGTCAATGACGATAATTCTGTTATACCAGTGATAACCCCCACGCTATATCAACAATTAAAATCAGACAACAAGATTTTTGCAGGAATGCTTCCCAAATTGGACAATGCTTTTAGTGCTATTCAAGCAGGTGTAAAGCAAGTGATCATTGGAGAGGCAGAGCAGTTGAAGGAATTATTAGCAGGTAAAACAGGAACATCCATCCAATTATAGCATGAAGCCGGATATCAACATATTATTTCAGGATAGTATACAGCTACTCAAAGCATTGATTGGTACTCCTTCTTATAGCAGAGAAGAGCAAACAACTGCTCAACTTATTGAACAATTTTTTCAGCAAAAGCAAATTCCGGTTCATCGATACCTAAATAATGTTTGGGTAACCAATCATAATTTCGATCCGGTAAAGCCTACATTATTATTGAATTCACATCATGATACCGTAAAGCCTAATCCGGCGTATACCATAGATCCATTTATGCCTATTGAAAAAGAGGGTAAGCTGTTTGGATTGGGTAGTAATGATGCGGGTGGGGCATTGGTATCACTAGTAGCTGTTTTTTTATATTACTACGAACAAAAAGAGTTGCCTTATAATATTTTGTTTGCGGCAACAGCAGAAGAAGAAGTATCGGGTAAGAATGGCATTGAAGCACTACTCCCACAGCTACCCAATATCAATTATGGTATTGTAGGGGAACCTACACAAATGCAAATGGCTATAGCAGAAAGAGGATTGTTGGTGCTTGATGTTACAGCAACAGGTAAACCCGGACATGCAGCCAGAAGTGAGGGTGAGAATGCATTGTACAAAGCATTGAAAGATATTGAATGGTTTAGTCAGTATCAGTTTGAGCGTGTTTCTGGTTTACTCGGCCCTGTGAAAATGTCAGTAACAGTGATCGAAACAGCAAATAAGGCACATAATGTGGTACCTGATCAATGTAAATTTGTAGTAGATATACGGGTTAATGAATTGTATTCTTTCGAAGAGATCCTAGCAACCATTCAGCAACATGTTTCTTCAATAGCAGTGCCGAGAAGTGTAAGAATAAAATCAACTGCAATACCTGAAAATCATCCCTTGGTAGTAGCAGGGACTAGGATTGGAAGAAAAACCTATGGCTCTCCTACCACATCTGATAAAGCATTAATGCCATTTCTAACTTTGAAAATGGGTCCGGGTGATTCTGCAAGGAGTCACTCAGCAGATGAGTTTATTTATCTGAATGAAATAAAAGAGGGGATTGAATTATACATCGCACTATTGGATCAAATCATGCAAAACCAAACAGTATGAAACTCTGGCAAAAAAATACCAATGTATCATCTGCAGTAGAAAGATTTACTGTAGGCAATGATCGTGAAATAGATCTACTGCTTGCACCTTTTGATGTATTAGGATCTATTGTACACGTGATGATGTTGGCAGAAGTAGGGCTACTTACAAAATCTGAAGCGGACTTACTTGTACAAGAACTAAGAAGTATCTACAAACAAATTAACGATTCACAATTCACCATTCACGAATCCGTAGAAGATATTCATTCACAGGTTGAATTCTTGCTTACGCAAAAGCTGGGTGACATCGGAAAGAAAATTCATAGTGCTCGAAGTAGAAATGACCAGGTGCTGGTAGATATCAAAATGTTTCTTCGTCATGAAATCCAATCATTGGTAGAGGAAATGCAAACACTCTTTATTGTATTACAAGAGCAAAGTGAAAAATATAAGAACCATTTGTTACCCGGCTATACCCATTTACAACTGGCTATGCCTTCTTCTTTCGGACTATGGTTTGGGGCTTATGCTGAAAGTCTGGTAGATGATACCGTATTATTGCAAGGAGCTTATAAAGTAGTCAATAAAAACCCATTAGGATCAGCAGCAGGATATGGATCTTCTTTTCCTATCAATCGTACACTTACTACCCAATTGCTTGGATTTGACGATTTGAATTATAATGTTGTATACGCTCAAATGGGAAGAGGAAAAGCAGAGCGTACTACTGCCATGGCAATGGCGAATTTGGCAGATACCTTAAGCAGGATGAGTATGGATATGTGTTTATACCTCAATCAAAATTTTGATTTTGTAAGTTTTCCTACTGAGCTTACAACGGGGTCTAGCATTATGCCACACAAAAAAAATCCGGATGTTTTCGAACTGATTCGCTCACATTGTAATCGGATCAAAGCATTGCCGAATGAAATCATGATGATGACCACTAATTTACCCTCCGGTTATCATCGCGACTTACAATTATTGAAGGAGCATTTATTTCCGGCTTTTCAGACACTTAAGCAATGTATACAAATGTCTTGTCTCATGCTGTCTGCTATTGAGATCAAAAAAGATATTATGGCAGATGAAAAATACCGATATGCTTTTAGTGTGGAAGAAGTCAATAAGCTGGTATTAAAAGGTATTCCATTTAGAGATGCTTATCAACAAGTAGGGGCGGCTATTGAAGCTGGTAATTTTCAATCCGATATTAAAGACATGTATCATACGCATGAAGGAAGCATCGGAAACCTTTGCAACCAGAAAATTCGCTCTATAATGGAGGAAGCCTTTAATTCTTTTCATTTTGAGAAAATTAGCCAGGCTTATCAAAAGTTATTAGAAAATTAAACAGTAGCCATTCCTTTTATTCTTTCTTGGCATAGTGCGGGAAATATTGTTGTTTTGAGTGTATTAAACCTGAAATGATGCGAATATTATCACTTCTCTTTTTTGTTATGACATTGTCTGTTATTAGTTACGGACAGACAAAAGCTCCTGTAAAAGCTGCCGTTAAAGCACCTGTTAAATCCAATGCAGCCGCTCTGAATCCTTTAAAAAATAATAAAGATTCCGCCGGTTATGCTTTAGGTATCAGAATCCTTCAAAACCTGCAGGCACAAGGACTTGATGCTGTGAATGTAGTAATGCTACAAAAGGCAATGAATGATATGTTGCAAAAGAAACCGTTATTACTCAAAGAAGATGTCTTGGATCGTTGTATCGGCACATTCGCGAATGAAGTAAATACTGCAAAACTGGAAAAATCTAAAAGAGCAGCAAAGGACTTTTTAGCTGCAAATGGGAAACGTCAGGGAGTCATTACTTTACCGAGTGGATTACAATATGAGATCTTAAAAGATAATCCGGGTGGTACAAAACCTACTGCTACTGACCAAGTCAAATGCCATTACCACGGTACATTGATTGATGGAACCATTTTCGATAGTTCTGTAGACAGAGGCGAACCGATCGTGTTTTCAGTTGGAGGCGTGATCAGAGGCTGGCAAGAAGCCTTACAGCTAATGACAGTGGGAAGTAAATGGAAACTCTATGTTCCTTCCGAGCTGGCTTATGGCGATCAGCAAGCAGGACCTAAGATTGGTCCGGGTTCAACTTTAATTTTTGAAGTTGAATTGTTATCTATCGAAAAATAAGTTTGACTTTTTTTACAAAAGCTCTTTATGCTGGATAGTGTAAAGAGCTTTTGTATTCTATTAACCTTCATTAACCTTTCCCTAAAGTTCATTAACTGCATTTGCTTTGATGTACATCTACTTTTGGAACATTAAAACCAGAAGTAAATGCTTAAATACCTTACTACCTTACTCGTTCTTTTTACTTTGCCTATCTTAACTACAGCGCAGCAACCGGCAGCTGTTAAAGGAAATGTATATGATACGGTCGCTAAACGTGGGTTAGCGTATGCTACCATTTCAATCGTTCATGCAAAAGATTCTACCCTCGTAACTTTTACTCGTGCAGATTCTACGGGTAAGTTTAGTTTTAAATCTCTTGAAAAAGGGAGTTATCTTCTTTCTGCCTCTTATGTAGGCTATATTCCTGTGTGGAAAAATATTGAAGTGAAAACCGGACAGGAACTGGATATGGGACAGATCATTATGACTGATCTATTACATGGTGGTGATGTTACCGTAACAGCCAGACGAGCGCCTGTTACCATCAATAACGATACAGTAGAATTTAATACAGAGAATTTTAAGACACAGCCGAATGCTGTTGTGGAAGATCTTCTGAAACGCTTACCAGGCGTTACAGTAGACAATGATGGAACCATTCGTGTGAATGGACAAAAGGTTAATCGAGTATTGGTGAATGGGAAGGATTTTTTCACTGGAGATCCAAAAATTGCTACTAAGAACTTAGATGCGGATGCAGTAGATAAAGTGCAAGTATTCGATAAAAAAAGCGATCGAGCAGAATTTTCAGGTATTGATGATGGTAATTCAGAAAAAGCCATTAACCTGAAACTAAAAAAGGATAGAAATAAATCCACATTTGGACGTGTGGCAGCAGGTGCCGGAGGTGATGATGGTCGATATGATGCACAAACCAATGTGAATCGTTTCAATGGCGATCAGCAACTGTCTTTATTGGGAATGGGTAATAATACCAATAGACAAGGCTTTACGTTGAATGATATTATGAACTTTACCGGTGATCTAGCAAGAGGAATGCGCAATGGCGGGGGTGTGAATATTTCAATTGGAGGTGGCCCTTCTGATAATGGATTGCCTGTTACTGGTTTGGGACAAAACCAACAAGGTGTTGCCACTACCTATGCTGGAGGTGTCAACTATAATGATACCTGGAATAAAACAGCAAATGTGAATACCAGTGGAATGTTTAGTGATAGTGATCTGTTGACAGACCGTGTTACAAACAGACAAAATCTATTACCGGGAAATAATTTTGATTATAGAAGTAATAGTAGTTCAGCCAGAAAAGTGCAGCAGCAAAGATGGAATGGAGCCATTGACCATAAATTTGATACGATGATCTCTTTAAAGATCACTCCACAGGTATCTGCACAACAGAATAATACCAATACCTACAGCAGTTATACCTCTACTAACACTAACGGACAAAAAATCAATGATGGTTTTAGTGATAGTAAAACACGTTCAGAGGCTTTGAATCTTTCAGCAAATGTATTGTATCGTCAGCGTTTGAAGAAAAAGGGAAGAACTTTATCCGGTAATTTCAGTGTGAATTATAATGATAGTAAACAAACCGGTGATCTGTATACCAGAAATACCTTTTATGCAGCCAGAGTAGCTTTGCGTGATTCTATTACCAATCAAAAGAATAGTCGTAATGCCATAACCAGAAATTTTGGCGCGATGGTGACTTATACAGAACCTATTGGGCGTAAATCTTTATTAGAAATCACTTCTTTCTACAACACCAATAGTGGACAAAGTGATCGTAAGACTTTTGATTTTGATGGTATTTCAGGAAAATATGATCGTTACAATACCATTCTAAGTAATGATTTTACTAGCAGTTATAATTATGGAGGCGGTACACTGAATTTCAGATCAAATATGAACAAGTTAGTGCTTACTGTAGGATCTTCTTTCCAGGCAGCAACTTTGAGAAGCACCAATAATACCAACGGGAATGTGATAGAGCAAAGATTCTCGGATATTCTACCCAGTATGAACATTCAGTATCGAATGACATCCACAAAAACACTGTCTTTCAATCTGAGCACTTCAACCAATCAGCCTTCAACAGCACAATTACAGCCTGTTGCTGATGTGAGTGATCCATTGAATACTTATACCGGTAATCCAAATCTGAAACGTAGTTATGTACAGTCGATCAATCTGAATTTCTTTTCTACCAACATTTATACCCAAAGAAATTTGTTTGCATTCATTTCTGCAACTAAGACAGACAATGCCATCGTGAATTCTGATGTGATACAACCCAATGGCGCAAGGGTTTCTATGCCGGTGAATGCAGATGGACAATACTTTATTTTTGGTAATATCAGTACCGGATTTCCTTTAAAGAAACTGAAGTCAAGAATCGACATCGGTATCGGAACTAACTACCAGCGTAATATTGCCTTCCTCAACGGTAAAAGAAATGATATCTCTAACACAGGTATCGGGCCGTCACTGAATTATAGTTTTAATAAAGATGGGTTGATGGATATTACCGCAAGTGCAAGATTGAATATCAGCAAAGCCACTTATTCACTTCAACCCATGTTGAATACCAATTTCCTTCAACAGACGTATAATTTTGAAATGAATAATTACCTGCCTTTAGGTCTGGTAATGAATAACAGCTTTAATTACCTCGTGAATACAGGTCGCGCAGATGGATTTAACACCAGAGTACCTTATTGGAATGCCTCGTTGGCCAAGGGTTTTATGAAAAATAAAAGAGGAGAGGTAAAGCTCACGGTGTACGACATGTTGAATAAAAATATAGGTATCAATCGTACCGCCAATCAAAACTACATCGAAGATACCCGCTACAATGTATTACAACGCTATTTCTTAGTAAGCTTTACTTATCGCTTAAATAAAGCCGCTACAACAGGTGGTGCAAGGGTTATTACCAGAACCTTCTAATTCAGTTTTTCTCTTTCTCATATTTATCAGTCTCCCCTCCTGTCTAGGAGGGGATTTTTTATTACCATGCTAAGCCCCGAAAATAATTGATCACAAGCTGGATTAGTATGAATCAAATAAGCTCACGCTGAAAATAGGTAAGCACGTTCCAAAGTACAGTGAACTATTTAAAAGTCAGGTGCTTTGACGTTGAGAAGCAGTATATGATTCGTATATGTTTAATCACATAAAGCATATTAGTAGAATAATTTATTAAATAAATCTATATCAAGGTCTTTATAAAATTAAAGGAGTATTTATCTGCGCCAATCATAACAATCATGTCCAAAGGACTCCTGTGGAGATAATCCGCGTCCCATCATTCGATATAAGCAGGTGAATAAAAAAGGGTATCTCAAAAGTAAAATAGGAGCCTTGAGATTCGTTTGATGGCTTATAGTTCATGGCTTATGGATAATTGACCATAGTCCATGGTAAAAGAAAGACTCTGATAGTGGTTGGAATAAAAAGAGGCTGTATCAGACATGTGATACAGCCTCTATAAGATTCAGTTAAACGGGAATTAACCACCTATTCTAATACCACCATTTTGCATTTGTTGCTGCATCAGTTCCAATCTCATTTTTGAAAACTCAGCTGCAGTTACAGTTTTTCCTTTTTTAGGTTCTTTCAATTGTTTTTGATCTACTTGCTTTTTGAACTCTAAAGCTGTGTAAACAGTACCACCATTATCGGTATCGAGTTCAAGAATCACGCCAGGTAACTCTCCGTGGTTTTCAGGTCCAACCGGACTAGCAATATCTTGAGCGTACCAAGCAACCAATTCTATTTCGCGTGGCTGAGGGCGAGAAGTATCACGGTTTATATTGCCGCCCGGACCACCGATGACCATCATTCTCATGGGTGCAGCTTGCACACTGATTTTTCTGGTTGCTTTTAAGCAGGTATAACCAAGGATTTGTTTGGTTTCATTGGTTAGTTTCCAGGGTTGCTGAGTGATAGAGTCTACTACCAAATAGCTTTTACCTGCCAGTTCAGAGCTAAGAATTGATTTTGATTGAGTGAAATTCTTGTACAAATCTCCACCATCATTGCTACCGGCAACGGTGAACGACATACGAACACCACCACCACCAGCACCGGCACCGCCTGCAAATGGATCGGGAGCTTCATTCTCCGGGATCATTCTGTATACGGAAATACTATCACTAAAGATCAATAAGTGTTTAGAGATGCGAAATTCCGGCATCATCGCACGCATCTGTTCATTGGGCATGTTACGATGATTATTGATTTTTCGTTCATAAACAATTGTACCCTCTTTTATCTGGGCTTGTAATGCACTAATACCCATCGCAGCGGATATCAATAAAAATGCTTTCTTCATGAAGGTTACGATTTACTTTTTTTAATAATAAAATAGACTGATTGTGAGTATGTATAAATTTCCTCAAAGCTAATCCTAGCCTTTGTTAAGCATTCTTGCTCAAAGGTTAATTTAGGTTAATGAAATACCTATGAACCTAGTTGAACCCTTTACCTTTGTTGCTCACGATAACAACATGAAAAAAGTACAGCTCACCCTTTTATTGATGATGGCCACCATTTTGCTCTTGGCTGCATTCGAAGGTTATTGGCTGCATAAACTATACAAAGACGAGTATGATGGTTTACGCAAAGAAGTAGATGTTAGCTTTAGAGAAACCATGAATAAACTCCAGTTAGGCAGATTTGAAAAAGATACAGCACTAGTTGGGGAAGTATTTACCACAACACTGACTTCCAAAAAGAATAATACCACTTTTAAATCGGATGAATCAGTTAAAAGAAATACACGACCTTCTACATTTGTTTATCGGTCAATTACTTCACCGGATGTATTAAAAAAAATACCACCAGATTCCATTGAGTCGGTTACAGTATTGAAAGGAGCAGCTTCCGGTTTTAGCTTTAAGGGAGCACCCAATCCCGCTTTGATTGAGTTAATCATGAAACAATCACAAAATGCTATTGACTCTCCACGGAGAATAGTGATTAGAGTCGATAGTGCATTCCATGAAGATATAGATGGAAAAACATTTGAGAGACGTAACGGACTCACCATTAGCATCAAGGGGAAAGATACTGCTGGACTGAAAATGCTGGGCGATAGCATGGCTAAATTGTCTACCAGGGTTTTCACAATGCCAATGTTACGTGCTGCAAAAACATTGGAAGATAGAATGCGTAGAAGAGATAGTATCCGTTTTACAAAAACCATTAACCCTCCGGTAGATACTATTTTACAGTTTAGATCTCCGGTTCAAAAGACTACAAGTTCACCCATCATTCGTTTTCTTTCTAATAATAAAACGATTAACGATTCTATTCCTGTTAAAACTGTAGACTCTGCTTATAGAGTAGAATTGAATAAGACCAATAAGCAATTAAAATTTTCAATACAGTTTGAATCTTACAAAGATAGTAGTCAAAAAATATGGAATCTTAAACGCGACAGTTCAAATGCAGTTGTTACCGATAAGGTTTTTGTAGGATATACTACACCTTATGCTTACCAAGCGAAATTCGAAGACACCCAAATGTATGTATTGGGAAAAATGCAAATGCAGATAAGTGGGTCTTTATTGGTATTATTATTAGTGGCAGGATCTTTTATCGTATTGTATCGTAATCTGCTAGCGCAACAAAGACTTGCAGAAATCAAAAACGATTTTATCAGTAATATCACGCATGAGCTCAAAACACCTATTGCAACAGTAGGTGTAGCGATTGAGGCATTAAGAAATTTTAATGCAATGCAAAGTCCGGAAAGAACAAAAGAATATCTGGATATTTCTGCTGCTGAATTACAGCGATTGAGTTTGTTGGTAGATAAAGTATTAAAACTTTCGATGTTCGAGAAACAACAGATTGAACTGAATAAAGAACCTTTTGATTTGAAAGAACTGATGCAAGAGACATTGAAAATCATGAAGCTTCAGTTTGATAAACAAAAAGCAGTGGTAACTTTCACCTCCGGTGATCATAGCTTTATGTTGGAAGCGGATAAATTGCATATCACTAGTGTGATCTATAATTTATTGGACAATGCATTGAAGTACAGTAAAAACAACGCGCAGATTCAAGTAAACTTAGACTTAGTAGATCATAGATCAATTGTATTAACAGTCTCAGATAACGGTATGGGAATAGCGTCTGAATATCAGGGTAAAATATTTGACAAGTTTTTCCGTGTTCCCACCGGTGATAAGCATAATATCAAGGGCTATGGTTTGGGTTTGAGTTATGTAGCAGAAGTGATTAAAAGCCATAAAGGCTCCATCTCAGTGGATAGCGAACCGGAGAAAGGAAGTACATTTACAGTAACACTTCCGGTTAGTCATAAATAATGAACCATGCCAATCAAAGTACTATATGTAGAAGACGAGTTGTTTCTGGGAAAGATTGTGAAAGAAACACTCGAAACAAGAGGATTTGAAGTGATCATGGAATCGGATGGTGCGGATGTAATCCGCAGTTTTGAAGATGAAAATCCCGATATCTGTATACTAGATGTCATGCTCCCCAATAAAAGTGGTTTTGAGTTGGCAGAAGATATTCGCAAACTGAATGATGATGTGCCTGTAATTTTCCTCACCGCCAAAACGCAAACAGAAGATGTGGTGCAAGGATTTAAAATAGGTGGTAATGATTATATCAGGAAGCCATTTAGTATGGAAGAACTCATCGTTCGTATTGAAAATGCTTTGCGTGTAAAAAAAGAAGTACTGATTCCCGAAAATGGAGATAGCATAACCATGGGTAAATACCAATTCCATTTGAATAAACAAGTCCTCACGAAGGGTGCTACAGAAAGAAAACTCTCTTATCGTGAAGCAGAGCTGGTGAAGTATCTCTATCGTCATAAAAATGACGTAATCGACAGAAGAGATCTATTAAACCATATCTGGGGCAATGATTCTTTTTTCAATAGCCGTAATCTTGATGTATACATTACCAAAATCAGAGGTTATCTGAAAGAAGACCCCTCTCTTGAAATTATCACAATTAAAGGGGTAGGCTATCGGTTTGTTGTTTAATCTTAGTTGACAGTTGATAGTTGACAGTTGACAGCAGGAAGTTTTTCCTGTCAACTGTCAACTATCAACTATCAACGTTCCCCCGACTTTTCCTACCTTCGCATTCCATAATTGCCAAGCTATGAATGAAAAGTTTGTAACCCGTATAAGGGAAGAATTACAAGAAATAGATGCAGCCGGATTGTTCAAGAAAGAACGTATTATTACCAGCGAGCAAGGTCCCGAGATTATAGTGAATGGTAAAACCGTTTTAAACTTTTGTGCCAACAATTACCTGGGTCTTTCTTCACACCCCAAAGTGATAGAAGCTGCACATAAAGCCATTGATACACATGGTTATGGTATGAGCAGTGTTCGTTTTATTTGTGGAACACAAGACATCCATAAAGAATTGGAAAAAAAGCTGGCTGATTTTCTCGGAACAGAAGATACGATTCTATATGCAGCTGCATTTGATGCAAATGGGGGTGTATTTGAGCCACTCTTTAATGAGCAAGATGCCATTATTAGCGATGCGCTCAATCATGCTTCTATTATTGATGGTGTTCGTTTGTGTAAAGCCCAGCGTTTCCGTTATGAGCACAACAATATGAAAGATCTGGAAGCGAAGTTGAAAGAGAGTGCGGGTTGTAGAAGTAGAATCATTGTAACAGATGGTTCTTTCAGCATGGATGGAACGATTGCGCAATTAGATAAAATATGTGACTTAGCAGATCAGTATGATGCTATTGTGATGATTGATGAATGTCATTCATCCGGTTTCTTGGGTAAAACAGGACGGGGTACTCATGAATACAGAGGTGTAATGGGAAGGATTGATATCATCACCGGAACCCTTGGAAAAGCTTTGGGTGGAGCCAGCGGTGGTTTTACATCCGGTAGAAAAGAGATCATCGAAATGTTACGTCAACGAAGTAGACCTTATTTGTTTTCCAATACAGTAGCTCCTTCCATTGTAGGGGCATCTATTGCAGTATTGGATATGCTTACGGAGACAACTATTTTAAGAGATCAACTCGAATACAATACAAAGTACTTCCGCACAAAAATGACAGAAGCGGGTTTTGATATCAAACCCGGAGATCATCCCATCGTGCCAATTATGTTGTATGATGCAGTGGTAGCACAACAATTTGCAGCAAAATTGCTGGAAGAGGAAGTATATGTAATCGGATTCTTTTATCCGGTGGTAGCCAAAGGACTAGCACGTATACGTGTACAGTTAAGCGCTGCACATCAACAACAACATCTTGATAAAGCCATCGCAGCTTTCATTAAAGTTGGAAAGGAATTGAAAGTATTGAAATAACATCCACTCCAAGTGGCTAAATCTATCTGTATGAATTTTTCAAAAGTATTGCTTTCGGTATTTACCGCTATAGTGGTTTTATTCGCTGCTTGCTCACCCAATAATGTAACGGTAGAAAACGGATATCAAAAGTATTTTGATGAAAACAAAGTGACGGGTACTTTCGGATTATTTGATAATGGTAGCGGACAATTCACGATCTATAATTTATCCCGATTCAAAGATTCCTCTTATCTACCGGCTTCTACTTTTAAAATTGTCAACTCATTGATTGGTATTGAAACCGGAAGAGTTAGCAATGAAAAAATGGTGATCAAATGGGATGGGGTAGTTCGTGTAATGCCGGGTGGTGATACTGCTCATGGATGGAACAAGGATTTAACCATGGAAGAAGCTTTTGCAGCTTCCGCATTACCTTATTATCAGGAAGTGGCCCGAAGAATTGGTAAAGATACCATGCAGCGTTGGATCGATAGTTTGCAGTACGGAAATAAGCAATTAGGAAGCGCCATTGATTCTTTTTGGATCAACAACTCCTTGAAAATTTCTCCGGATGAGCAACTGGGCTTGGTAAAAAGATTGTACTTCGGTCAATTACCTTTTCAAAAACGTACCCAAGATATCGTCAAAAAAATGATGATCAGAGAAAACAATGCGAATTATCAGCTGGCATATAAGACTGGCTTAGGGTTTAAGGAAAATGGTAATCTGATTGGGTGGATTGTTGGATGGATTGAAGAAAACAAACATCCTTATTTCTTTGTACTGAATGCAGAAGGACCTGCTGATGCCAAAATGATGGATGCAAGGATGAATATCTTAAAAGGTATTTTAAAAGAGCAGGGATTTTTTGAGGGTAAACGATAAGCAATTATTGACTGGATGACAAAGCGACAAGATTATATCAGTTGGGATGAATACTTCATGGGCATTGCTATATTATCTGCCAAACGAAGCAAAGATCCCAATACTCAAGTGGGTGCCTGTATTGTGAATGATCAAAACAAAATTGTAGGAACCGGATACAATGGACTGCCTATTGGTTGTAACGACGATGAATTTCCCTGGAGTAAGCAAGGCGATTTTCTGGATACCAAGTACCCCTATGTTTGTCACGCAGAGTTAAATGCCATCCTGAATAATATTGGAATGGATTTAAAAGGGTGTAAAATCTATACAGCTCTTTTCCCTTGTAATGAATGTACAAAAGCCATTATTCAATCAGGGATCAAGGAAGTAGTGTATTTATCAGATAAGTATAATGGATCGGATACATCCATCGCTTCCAAAAAAATGTTGGGTACTGCAGGAGTTAGTTATCGTAAAGTAATCTCAAGTGTTCAACAATTACATCTGTCTTTTGATGAAACAGATGTTTAATTTGTAGTATTCAAAGCTGCTTTCACGGCCGGAGCGATTTTTGTTCCAAAAATTTCTATCGATCCCATTAAATCCTTGTGTGAAGGTCCACCCACATCCATATGCGCTGCAAATCGATCAAATCCGAGTACCTCATGTAAGTAAAGAATTTTGTCGATGGCTTCATTGGCATCACCAATAATCAGCGCTCCTTGTTTGCCTCGTCCAGCCTCATACTGCTCTTTTGTATAGGGCGACCATCCTCTTTCACGACCAATTCTATTCATCTGCTGTGCATACTGCTGAAAATACTGATCAGCAGTTGCTTTACCATCCTTACCAAAGAAAGCATGCATGTGAACACCGGTTTTTTGATGTGATGCTGGATGTTTGAAATGTGTGCAGACTTTATGATAATAATCGAATAACGGTTTGAATTGAGCCGGACTACCACCAATGATCGCAAAAATAACAGGGATACCATAAGTGCTAGCTCTTAATACCGATTCCGGAGTGCCACCAACAGCGATCCATAGGTCCAACTTTTCTTGATAGGCTCTTGGAAATATTTCTTGATAGATCAATGGTTTTCTGAACTGACCTTTCCAACTTACTTTTTGTTCCTGATTGATTTGAAAAAGCAGATCGAGCTTCTCTTCAAATAAAATGTCATAGTCTCTCAGGTCAAAACCAAAAAGGGGAAATGATTCTGTAAAGCTGCCTCGTCCGATGACCAATTCTGCACGTCCATCAGAGAGTAGATCAATGGTGGAATATTGTTGGTATAATCTCACAGGATCTGCAGAGCTCAGCACAGATACCGCACTTCCCAGTTTAATATTTTTAGTTACCGGAGCAGCCGCAGCCAATATGATCTCGGGGGCAGATACTGCATATTCCTGTCTATGGTGTTCACCAATACCAAAGAAGTCAAGGCCCAATTCATCCATCAGTTTGATTTCTTCGATCATTTGTTTTAATCGATCACCTGTAGGTTCTTGAACTCCATTCTTGTTGACATGAATATCTCCAAACATGCTAATACCTAACTCCATACAACCATTTTTTGCAAAGATAGACAGGACAAGGAACCAATGGCTCATCAATCTGTCTTTAGAAGTATCGGTATTGTTAAAACCATGTTCCTGGCAATAAAATTTTTTGAAAATTGAATTTTATACTTTTACTTTGTATTTCAAAGTGCTTTTAAAACAATCAATATGACACAACAAAATGATGCAAATTTTATTCAAGTAAACCCGATAGCTGCCGCTAAGCGTATGTTTATTGGTGCTGTTATTGCATTTGCTTTAATTCTCAGCTTATTACTCAGTGTAAAATATCCCAAGCCTGAATGGAGTACTTTATGGATGCTGAAGCCCTTGCTCATTACTCCATTAGCTGGAGCGGGAGGGGGTGCTTTTTTTTACTACATGACTCAAATCGTGAAAAATAATGTTTGGGCTAAACTGATCGCCACATTGGTAGGTATTGTTGGATATGTGATTGCTATTTGGCTGGGCTCTGTTTTAGGTTTAAATGGTACCCTTTGGGATTAATGAGTGAGTTCTTTTTAAACATAGGTTGAAGCAAAAAAAAGGTGACCATTCTTGGTCACCTTTCATTGGTTTTTCGCATTGTTTATGCTAAGTCAAAACGATCGAGATTCATCACTTTGTTCCATGCAGCCACAAAGTCTTTTACAAACTTCTCTTTAGCATCTTCACAAGCATACACTTCAGCAAGTGCGCGCAATTCTGAATTAGAACCAAAGATCAGATCAACACGGGTCGCTGTCCACTTTACTTCACCGGTCTTACGATCACGACCTTCAAACTCTTGTTGATGACTGTCTGTTGTAGCACTCCAAGAGGTTCCAAAATCCAACAAATTCACAAAGAAATCATTGGTCAATACACCCGGCTTGTTGGTGAATACACCATGCTTTGATTGATTGTAATTGGTATTCAAAACTCTCATACCACCTACAAGAACAGTCAGTTCGGGAGCTGAGAGTGTTAACAAATGAGCTTTATCAATCAGCATAGCTTCTGCAGTAGCCATTTGTTTTTCTTTGATATAGTTGCGGAAACCATCAGCTTGTGGTTCCAATACTGCAAATGATTCAACGTCTGTTTGCTCTTGTGAAGCATCAGAACGTCCGGGTGTAAATGGAACAGTTACATTATGTCCTGCATCTTTTGCGGCTTTCTCAATGGCTGCACATCCACCCAATACGATCAGGTCTGCCAATGACACTTGTTTCTTACCACTATTCGCATTGAAGTTTTGCTGAATTTTTTCCAGTGCATCCAACACTTTACTCAACTGAGTAGGATTATTCACTTCCCAGAATTTCTGAGGAGCCAATCTGATACGTGCACCATTCGCACCACCACGTTTGTCTGATCCACGGAATGTAGATGCTGACGCCCATGCGGTAGACACTAATTCAGCAACTGTTAAGCCGGAAGCAAGAATGCTAGCTTTTAATGAAGCGATATCCGAATCAGTGATCAATTCATGTGTAACAGCAGGAATAGGATCTTGCCAGATCAATTCTTCAGCCGGCACTTCTTTTCCGAGATAACGTGCACGTGGTCCCATATCTCTATGGGTCAATTTGAACCAAGCTCGTGCAAATGCATCTGCAAACGCATCCGGATTCTCATAAAAACGACGAGAAACTTTTTCATAAGCCGGATCAAAACGCATGGAAAGATCGGTCGTCAACATAAATGGAGCATGACGCTTACTTGAATCATGTGCATCCGGAACCAATCCTTCACCTGCACCATTCTTAGGTCTCCACTGGTGAGCACCTGCCGGACTCTTGGTCAATTCCCACTCATAGCCAAACAGGTTTTCAAAATAGTTATGGCTCCATTGTGTAGGTGTGGTAGTCCATGCACCTTCCAGTCCACTGGTAATGGTATCTGCACCTTTACCGCTTCCATAAGAATTGGTCCAACCCATGCCTTGTTCTTCAATACCTGCCGCGGCAGGTTCTTTACCAACATATTTACCGGGATCAGCGGCACCATGTGTTTTACCGAATGTATGTCCACCTGCAATCAACGCCACTGTTTCTTCATCATTCATCGCCATGCGACCAAATGTTTCGCGGATGGCTTTTGCTGCTAGGATTGGATCGGGATTACGATCTGGTCCTTCAGGGTTTACATAGATCAATCCCATTTCTGTTGCACCCAGTGGTGATTCCAGACTTTCCGGATTTCTATGGCTGGCAACAAATTCTTTTTCACTTCCCCAGTATACATCTTCATCAGGCTCCCACACATCTTTACGTCCACCTGCAAATCCAAAAGTTTTGAAACCCATGGATTCCATTGCCACATTACCTGCAAGGATCATGAGATCGGCCCAGGAAATTTTCTTACCATATTTTTTCTTGATAGGCCATAACAGCAAGCGCGCTTTGTCGAGATTGGTATTATCAGGCCAGCTGTTCAATGGAGCAAAACGCTGCATACCGGCACCGGCGCCACCGCGACCATCATAAGTACGATAGGTACCGGCGCTATGCCATGCCATACGAACAAAGAATGGGCCGTAATGACCATAATCTGCAGGCCACCAGTCTTGTGAATCTGTCATCAAATCTGTGAGGTCTTTTTTGATCGCATCTAAATCCAGTGACTGGAACTCTTTTGCATAATCAAAATCAGGATCCATCGGATCAGATAGTTCTGAGTGCTGACGAAGGATGTTGAGATTAAGTTGGTTGGGCCACCAATCGCGGTTACGGGTACCGCTACCGGCAACTTGTTTCAGCGAGCCGTTGTGAAACGGACATTTGCTGATGTCTCCGGCAGGATGTTGTTGTGCTGACATATGATTAGGTTTTTTATCGAATGAAACGAATGGATTGTATAGTAAAACTACAATCTTCTGAAACGCAAGATTACACAGACCTGTCAAATAAATCAAATTGATTATCTTTATAAACATATAGTTTTTATCTATGACACTCACCCAATTGGAATACATGGTTGCGGTAGATAGTTACCGTCATTTTGTACTGGCAGCAGAAAAATGTTTTGTCACACAGCCTACTTTGAGTATGCAGTTACAGAAACTGGAAGAGGAGCTGGGGGTGAAACTATTTGACCGTACCAAGCAGCCGGTAATACCTACGGAAATTGGTACCAGAATCATTGCGCAGGCCAGGGTCGTATTACGTGAAGCTGAGCGTATTCAACAAATGATCAATAGTGAGAAGAATGTGATGACGGGTGAATTGCGAATTGGTATCATTCCCACATTGGCGCCATATGTATTACCTACTTTATTCAAACAAATACGCACCAAATATCCGCAACTGGAATTGGTGATCAAGGAAACGATTACGGAAGAAGTGATTCATGAATTGAAAAATAATCGCCTAGATTGTGGGTTGGTGGTAACGCCATTGAAAGATGCATCCATTAAAGAGGAGGTCTTGTTTTATGAAGAGTTGTTTGTGTATGTGTCCCGGAAAAATGCATTGTATGATAAGAAATATGTGTTGGCAGATGATATCAATCCAGACCAGTTGTGGTTATTAGAAGAAGGACATTGTTTCCGCTCACAGGTATTGAATCTATGTGAGCTGCGCAAAAGTGCAGACCTGCATTTTAAATATGCAACCGGAAATATTGAAACATTGAAAAGAATGGTTGATAAAAGTGATGGGCTTACCATTCTGCCCGAATTAGCCGTTATGGAATTCAATAAAAATCAGATGAAGCTGGTGAAGCGATTAAAAGATCCAGCTCCGGCACGAGAGGTAAGTCTGGTTACACATCGTGATCACATCAAAACCAAACTCATTCAAACTTTGAAAGATGAAATTCTAGAGATGGTGCCCAAGCAAATGCGGCAATTGCGGAATAAGAAAGTAGTGGAGATTACGGATTGATGATGTACTTATTATCTTGAATTACGCAGCTGATCAATACTTTCACACATTTCTGCCAATAGCTGACTAAGTTCCGGATGCGTTTTTTGTAAGTTGGTGAGCAGTTCAGGGTACCTTTCTAAAAGTGGTTTTATTTTACTTTTTTTAGGTAGGCTTTTATCTACAATCACTTGCCCGGAAGCCTGCAGGTCTGTCTTGACCAAATCGTCTAAACTGACTTCGAAAAAATTCGAAATCGAAATCAGCGTATCAATATCCGGATTGTTTTTTCCATTTTCCCAATTCGACCAGGAGCTTTGCGGAATTCCAAGTATAGCAGGTATTTGCCCCTGTTGAATCTGACGGCTCCGTCTGAGGAAGTATAAATTGTTGGCTAGCAGTTTCACGGTAATCAATGGTTGTGAACAAATATTTGATATCAAGATATGGATAATATCCAAATATTGGTATTAAATTTATCCTGTGACCAAAAGTATGGCAAAATGAAATGGGTGGAAGAATATGCTGACTGACAGGATCAATATCAGCACTATTTTTTTAGAAATGGTTTAGAAAGCCAAGACTTGTACCCTAGGAAAAGGAGGATGTATGCAACCATTTGTAATGAATCAATATTCGCAGTCTACTTATCAGCAATGTTTAGTAGACTGCATTGTAAAAGCAGTTAATCCTGAAATGATTTTTCTGCTGGGTGCTGCTGTGTATCATCGAAGTAGTAAAAGTATATTCCAAACCTCAGCACCTGTTTCACAGTATATGACCGATTATATTCTGTTGGTTTTACTGGAGAACCTTGATAATAGAGAACCGCATGAATGGCAGGATAAGATTGAAAACCAAGGGATACCTGTAACCAGCATCGTATTGCCTATGTATACATTTAATGCGTGGTTGAAAGCAGGACATCGATTTGCTGTCAACGTACAACAATCTGCGGAGATCATCTATCATTCGGGAAAACATCCATCACAGGTTTCATATACAGCAAGGCCCCATGATGAAGAGATTGGCATTGAAAAATATTGGCGAGATGGAATCACAAAAGCCAAAGAATTCTTAGCCGGTTCAGAACTGTACAGAATCAGGAAACAATATGCGATGGCGGCTTTTATGTTACACCAATCGGCAGAGCAATCTTTACATACTTTATTGAAAGTAGGTACGGGATATCATGCAAACACACACAATATAGATAGGTTATTACGTTATGCAGGTCTTGTATCAGATCAAATATCTAACATCTTTCCACAAAAAACGGAGGTAGACAAACAACTATTTCATCTATTACAAAAAGCATATAGTGATGCGCGGTATAAAGCAGATTATACCATCAGTTATGATCAGCTATTGTGTTTAACAGAGAAAGTAAGATGTATGCATGAAGTATTATCGGACTTTAGGAGTGCTAAACTTTCTGGCCGTCATGTTGCTTAATTCATGAGTATCAACTTTTGAATCGACCAACAACAGCCAATAATAAAAAAGCCCACCTTCGCTTTGTAGCCGCCATAGTTATACGACGGCGGCAAAGCTTCGGCGGGCTAGTAGTCCCGGCAAGCGCAATTTCAGAACACTTGATTGATGATTTGAAACTGTTGGAGAGAATAATTAATTGATAGTTAATTGATTATATAGGTTGACCCAAAAGGAATCATTCGAACTATTTATTCTCGGTTTGTTCGAAACAGCGAAACTTCTTTGGATATCTCTCGCAGAGGAATCTGTGATGCCAAGTATAGGATGTTAGACTAAAAAAAGTGGCTGGAAATAAATTGTGCAATATTTGAATATCCTGCATAGTCTTTCGGAACCTGACTTGCATTCAATGTATCTTCTGATCTTTTCTCATAAGTTAGAAATATTTTGACTTCTACATATGACAGTTTATTTGGTATTATGTTGGCTGAGGTAAGATAATAATTCTTTCATGGTATTTTCATTGGGCAGTGAATCATCAGGATATTCACATTGTTTCAAAAGAATAATGGCTTTCTTTACGCTTACTATTCGTGTCAGATGTCCCAAGAATATTTTGCCCTCCTCTATAATTTCAATATCGTTAAGACTAATGTCAGATTTCATATCAAAATACAGTGCTCTGTGTGTGCTATTATCTACGCAGAACACCTTATAAAAATCATTTAGCGACCCAACCATGATTATCTTGTCAATTGGAAAGTGATCCTTATAGAATGCCCAAGTTTCTGAACGAAATATGCTGAACATAATGTCCAAGTCTATGGCCGGCACTTCTTTATTTCGATGCTTTTTGTATTCGGTTTTTAACTCATCAACCACTCCATTATTCCCCCGTACAATAGTGTGAAAATGGATATAAGATAATATTTCTTTATCTGTCCCGTTAACTGGAAATTTTTCGTCACCTTGGATATCACGTGCCAAGTCACCCAACAAACTGTCTTCGGAGAGTTTTGATTTGATAAGTTGATTGAGTGTCATAAATTTGGATTTAGTTGATAAGGCAGGAGCGATCTAAGCGATTACCTTACAGCAGATTTTGAGCCGTAAAATACTATGTGGTATATTCATGCATGTTTTATCTTTTTGGATAAATAATAAAAAGCTACCATGCAGAATGGCCTGTATTTGCCATCAACTTTAGTTATCCATTTCTGCCTCTCTCGCTCAAAATATTTTATTTTAAGCTCGTTTCCTGCTATCTGCCTGCTTTCAGTTTCAACATGGGATTGAACTGTCAGGTAAACTTCCCTTCGTGCATCTTTTAATGTTTGCATATTCAAATTGAGGATCTCATTGAGTTGATAGTTAATCGCAGAGTCATTGGAAACCGAGCTTATTTCACCTTCGGCATTATATTTAAATAGGGATTCACAATTTGGCGTATTTGTCAATAAGTTTATTGAGATATCATAATTGGCCTTTTTTGTGTCGCAAGTCTGTATTTTTTTGGGTTTACCCTCGTTACCTGTACAGGCACCATGAAGATTTGCATAGGTCAATTGTGCATAGGGATATCTATCCTGACACTGGTAGTGCTCTATTTTGACCTTGTAAGAGATGACCCCTTCATTGTCTATTTTCTCAGGAATACGCCGCATGCAATAACAACAGATATAACCTTGCTCGAATAACAAACTTTGTCTTAATGATTCTTTAGTTTCTGCAGAGAGTCCGATGTACAAAGCGGGCGGGTTTGCCCGGTGTTCAACTAATAAACGAGGCTCGGCTTCTTTACTTATTTTCTTCATTTTTACTTTCTTGTAAGTAATCAAGCTGTGTTTTCGCGCGTATGATTGCGGGGTCATCCTCCCCAAGAATTTCTATCAAACGCAGGTATTCTTTTTTTGAGTTCAGTAAGTCTTCGTCTTCTATATAGTTAAAAAGTACACTTAATAATTTTGCAATTTTTTGGTTTCTTCTTTCTACTCCCATCATTTCGTACAGGATCGTACTGATATCGCGTCCATAATATTTCGGTGTTATTTTAACGATCTCTCCATCTTCCATGATTTGCACATCAGAGCGTTCTGGATCAGCATTGCTTAATAGTTGAGGGGAGTGTGTTGTTATTAAAAACTGGCTTGTCGTATGTTCATTTTTAACGAACAGAGAATTAATGTCTTCAATAAAGTTTCGTTGCCAGGAAGGATGGAGGTATGTGTCAGGCTCATCAAATAAGAACAATGTGTTTTTATTAGTCACCAATTCGACCAATCCTCTAATAGTTATCGCCTGCTGTTCTCCTTCGCTTAAAATACTAAAATAGCCAGTGCTTTGTGATTCTGTATATGCAATTAATGAAAATTTGATCTCAGGTGCAAATCCATCAATATATAATGTATTTAAGACTTTGAAAAATGTTTTCTCTTCCCTGAAATAGTCCCGGATTTCAAATAACTTTTCCTGCCCGATAATCGTTATGATCAAGGAATCATTTTGCCATGCTTCGATTGCAACATTGCCGGTTGATTGTTGCTCGTCCTTTTCGATCATCAGAGGTTGACTAAGCTGATCTAAATAATCGAGAAATGTTTTTACTTCTCCTTTTGCACCCCACCAGTTGTCAATTTTATCTTTGGCCCATGTAGGTTTTTTCAGGATAATCTGAATATTATGAACACCGTCAATTTTAGCTCTTTGCTGCAGAAAATATGGTATTTCTCCGAATTCATAAGAGAGCAATGTTAAAAGGATAATTTCAAAAAGTGCCGGTTCAAAGTAGAAGAAAGGACGAGGAACATCGGTTTCCCATTTTCTAAAACTACTAGATAATTTTTCATCGTGTGGAAGACACAATTGCTTCATGATCTCGGTCTGTCCGGAATAATAAATGACGATATTGCTTGGCAGGATAATTTCCAAACTACCAAAATGTTTCTCAATTTCCTGTTCCTTCTCTAAAACAGTTTCGCCTTCTAATACCCTAACGCCAATTGTTTCATTTGATTGATCAGAAAATAAGTGAACGGTAATATGTCTTACTTTGGATTCCGCTGTCACGGAAGTTTGTGAGAACGTTTCCTCAAGTTGAAGCTGGTATTCAAGCCGGAAGCCGAATTTTGATGGCTGACGTAGAAAAACATCGCTGAATATCTGTGCAATACATTCGAGAATAGTAGACTTGCCGGATCCGTTAACTCCGATGAGGATTGTTATGTCTTTTTGGAAATTGACAGTAAACTTTTTAAGCAGCTTATAGTCCTCAATATATAGCGA
This sequence comes from Sediminibacterium sp., assembly GCF_051861365.1. Taxonomy (NCBI): domain Bacteria; kingdom Pseudomonadati; phylum Bacteroidota; class Chitinophagia; order Chitinophagales; family Chitinophagaceae; genus Sediminibacterium; species Sediminibacterium sp. Next base: position 108,632 of record NZ_JBHYCW010000004.1, read on the forward strand.
AATAATATTCATATTCAGTTTGCTTTTATTTCCAATATTAAATCAAACACCGACTTAAAGTATTTGAATTCGTGATCAGCAAAGTTCACACATTCGGTATCAAGTGCCTTTTTTACGTTCGCTTTTGTAACGATAGTATCAAGGCTTTTGAAGGTCTTCAAAACATATCCTGTCAACAATGCTTTACGAAAATAATCTTCAATGTTAAAGTTGTCTCCACCTTTATAATAAGGGCGAGTTGGGAAAATGGCGACAAATATTTCTCCCTGTTTGCGGAACCTGCCGAAATCATTACTATTGAACTTGTTAGCATCGGAACGGTCAAAAATCTTATTAATTGATTCCCATCCAGCCCGGTCAGCGTCAAACAGGGCAATGATATGTTGGCCGACCTTTGGGGTGAACTTTTTTGTCATCAACTTTACTCCTTCTGCCCCACCACAAGGAAGGTACTCAAATCTCAGGTTGGCATATCGTGGCTCCGTTTTCTTCAACACTTCCAATGCTTTTTTCAAAAATGTTTCGTCAGACTTTCCTTCTATAAGTAAGATGTCATTGCTTGAATTGAGGAAGATATTTTGTTCCTGATAGCTCCAGATGCCTTTTGTAAGTTCATGTACGATTTGTTGTTTCTCTTTTGTCTCCACCTGAACATCATTGTTTTCTTTTTTTGTCAACATCGTGATGTGCTTTAAATCAAAACTGTGCGTTAGAGTGGGAGAGTGTGTTGTAATGATATTTTCTCGATTGGAATACCTAGTTAGTAGCTTTTGGATTTCTTGCTTACGCGATAGATGGATGTGACTGTCAGGCTCGTCTAGTAAAATCAGTGAGTTTTCATCACCTACGACTTCCAAGATGACCATTAACAGCAGTAGTTTTTTCTCTCCTTCACTGAGCGATTCCGCATCTAGGTTTGTATTATAATCTATTTTGATGTCGGTGATTATTTTATCGACTTTAGGCATAAATGAAATCGTTAGATACCTGAATACCTCTATCTCGGAAAGAAACTTTAGCCGGGTTTTAAACTCATCCAGATCAATTTCGATAACCGCTTCTTTATCAGGGTTTAGTGCCAGAATGAAATTTGTTACAGGATTCGGCGAATTTAGAAAGTCGTTTAGTTTGTTAATGTCAAATGTAAATTTGACGTAGTTGAAGGTTCTTATTCCCAGAGTCGTTTCGCAAAATTCTTTGATATCGGAAAAATCATTGAAATCGTAAAAATGTAAAGTCAATAATGCAATATTCCAGTAGAATTTATTAATATAGACTAGATTGGAGTTGGGGATATTTGCACCTCGTATCGCTTTGATATATTCCTCATAAAATGGCCAGTAATAATTGTCCCATAGTCGACTTTCTTCACCGCTGTAAGAACTAATCACTTGGCTGGGTAAATGCTCTGCTTTAAGGTTATCCTCGATATCATTAATCTTGCAAGTGTAGGTGTTGTTGGCATACTGGATGTCAATAATATTATTGTCTTTGATATACGTAAGCTCGTAGCTGAATTGGGGATTGAATTTCCTGTCGTACAAGCCTGCAAATATTCCGCTGATTGCCTCCAGAATATTGCTTTTTCCACTTCCATTATTACCGATTAGAACAGTTATGCCTTCTTTGTTTGTAAAATCGATCTCGAAATTTTCAAGATTTTTATACCTGCTGATTATTTTCAGTTTTTGTAATCTCATCAATTAAATATTTCTGTTTCGAAGTCTTTTTTTGCTTCGGCTACCAACAACTCAGCTTTCGATTGTAAAATTTTGATTTCAAATCTTTTTTTAGAAATCGTATCTACAATTTCCTGCTGGACATAAAGTGGGGGGACAATGACTGGTGCCTGAAGATATTCCTGTCCGTTAATATTCGGCTGGGCAGAAATTCGTTGATTTGCAGCAATCCATTGTTTAAATGTATAGGATTTTGTGAATTCAAGCAGGTATTCTGGGATAATTTTCGACTGATTAATGGTAAATTTGATGAGATAACCCGCATAGATCGCTCGGCCTAACTCTTTTTTATACAGGAATGTTTTTCCGACGGTATTGCCCGATCGGGCAATCAAAAAATCATTGTCATTTAGTATATATTTTTCGTCGACAGATTCGGGTGACACGAATTCATCGTTCAGCGACCCATCTTCATTTATGTCGGTAATACGAATGTATCTTGTCTCAGAAATTACTTTTTTGCCTTTAACATTCGCCCCATAAGTGGGCTTACCAGTAATCAGTTTGCCCAGAGACAGTATCGGATGAATTTTCGTATGGGTATTTGTCTTTATTGACCAGATATCCCACCTGTCAAGATCCATAAAGTTGTAAAACTTCAAACCGGATTTCACGTCTTTGCTGGTAGTCTTGATTACTCCTAGAGTATCCAAAAAATAATTTTCTATTCCTGATTCAAGTGCTGAAATATCATTTTTAATTTTTTCTGCGCCTTCCATTTTTTGGTAATACCTACTCAAAATAATTTGCTGTTCGGTAATCGAGGGCAATGGGATCTTCTGATTGAGGAATAGTGTAATATCCATGCGTTGCCTATTCGTACTACCGCTGCTGGAACTCTGAACAAACTTGAGAAATCCTTCAGTCGTCGTTATGAGCAATAAAAAATGTGGGTGAATTTTTTCTTCATTGATATCAAATACAGGGAAGTCGTTTGTTACGACAGCTCCGTTTAACTCAGGTGGTATCAAACCAAAAGCACCATTTCGGGCGTCAATTTTCGAAATAATAAACTGTCCGGGTTTAACTATGAATTGTTTTTTAGTGCCGATTTTCTTTCCGATCTCAGTATCCCTTATGGTGACCCCATTATTGTTCATCCTAACGGTTACTCTCGTATATACAGTATTGTCATCTATCTCAATAAGCGCCCTGTTTTTTATAAGGAATTCTCCAACTCTTGCAAGCTCATATTTTTTTGAGTAATTGAGTTGGGAATCAAGTAACGATTGAACGCTCCAATTGCCCAATTGGACCAAACTTGAAATCTTTAATATATTATTAACTGATAACTGCATTGCGCATTATTTTCCATAAAAAATATCTGATTGGCCGTTGATACCCGCCATATCAGAGCTTCTTTTTATCTCGTCATTGGTGATTAAATACTTAATCCTATTGTTATCGGTCTTCCAGAGTTTATTTGTTTTCCGATAAATTTTATATTCAGCTGCAAGGGGATTAAGTTCGTTTTCAATTGCAGATCCGGTACTACTGATTCCTGCTTTTTCGATCTGCGCTATCGGAATTTCATAATTGAATGCCGTTTTTATTTTATTCTTTATTTCTGAGTATAGTTCCTCCTCGATCTTTTTGCTAATTGTCTTTGCATCCGGTATAACATCAAGCTGGTGTGTTGTCAAGACTTCTTTTCGTATTACTGTTTCAAGTGTTTCCCACTGATTTCTTTCCTCATCTGTAAATTTTTTGAAAAACAGAAGGCTCGGTTTTACAGTCGCTCCACTGGCAATAAATACATCTTGGGGGATGGATGTAATCAATAATATTTTCGCACGACCTTCAATATAATCCCTAATTTTTTGAAGATTGGTGTTGTTAAGGACACCCTCAGGCAGGACTATTCCCATTCGACCACCGGGCTTTAATAGATTAATACAACGTTCTAAAAATAATACTTCAGTCAGGGAACTCAAGCTTCCCACTTCATACAGGCTTAAAAGTGATTTTCCTACATTATCATTAACCTGCTTTAAGGCATCGTCGTATTGTGCACCGTATAATTTCTTGTATTTTTTAATCCTAGTTGGGTCTGTGAATCTATCAGCTTCTGTAATTTTCAATGATTTTTCAACCCTGCTTCCAAAGGGAGGGTTTGTTAGGATAACATCAAATCTATTATCGAATATCCCGTTAACATTTAATAGTCCATCATTATGATGAACGCCGTTATGCCCGTCACCATGCATAATCATGTTCATCTTGGCGGTCCGCGCCATTCTAGGATTGGCATCTGTTCCAAATACACAGTTGTGAGATAGGTGGTAGTAACGGCTTTTGGGATTTTTTACATCAAACTCAGCGTTAAGTTTGGTAATTAAGCCTTGAACTTTTTTATCGATCTCTTTCTGCCTTTTCGGTGTTGATGTTTCAAAAGTGCTGTCAAAGTAGTCAGCCTTGATTTTGATTATTTCATTTTTTATTTCTAGATCAATTTGATTCCTGATATGTTCAAATGCAGTAATCAAGAATCCACCACTTCCGCAACATGGATCGCAGATTGTTTCACCTTCTTGCGGATCAAGGATGTCTACCATGAAATCAACGATCGTACGTGGCGTAAAGAACTGACCTAACTCGCCTCTGAATGTTTTACCAAGAAACTGCTCAAAAGCGATCCCTTTTACGTCGTCGGATGTGTCAGATAAGTTAAACGCTTCTAACTCTTCCACTATCATTTCAAAACTGTTACGCTTGATTTTTATTTGATCTCTCGGCTCAAAAATCCCATCAGTTTCGAACTCCCTCTTTGTGTTATCAAAAAGATATTGCATGTAATCTTGATCATACAATGCAACATCTTTCTTCAAATTTGGCCGTATAATTTGTTCATAGTGTTTTTCGTCTGATTGGAATTTGGCCTTTGAAAAAATCATTTCTTCTTTAGCGTTCCGCTCATACATGATTTTCATAAAGAGTACCTTGCTTATTTCGTCAAATGCTGCTTCAGGAGAAAGTTTGTCATTATTGCGAATGATGTTGTGACAACGTGTTAAGAGTTTAGTAAATTCTTCACGTGTAAAGGACTTGGTATCCTTGATGTATTTATCAATTCGCCTGTCATCAGAGAGAATTTCAGCCTTTGGGATATCGGAAAGTTTTTCTACTTTTTTGGGTGCATTGTCTTTTTGGATATGAAAGACTTTAGCTTCCTTCAAATTAACCGCAATAAAAAAGTTGGCATTGATAGTAGACGCAAAATTGTAACCTATAGAATAGTCGCTCTCTTTTATTTTGATATGCTCTGCTTTACATTCAACAGTAATTATGATGGAAGGGATTGCGCTTTTCAACTTATCTTTCTCTGACCTCCAAATCGCTATGTCAGCTATATATCTCTTTTTTATCTCGACGTCCTGGGCCAACTGTTCTGGCAAATAACCGTACGAATTGACCAATCGTGCAATAAACTCCTGTTTTAGTTTTTCTTCCGCAGTATTTGTCACCCAACCATTCTTTAGGGGTGCGAATATTTTATTTCCCTTTATCTCTACTTTCATGTTAGTGAGCTGTTTTAGTTGAATTAATAAGATCCCTAACATCAACTTTTAGAAGAGCTGCTATTATGATCAGGTTATCCATCGATGGCTGAACTTCATTTGTACACCAACGAGATACTGTAGTTTCATTCTTACCCAATTCTTCTGCTAACCATTTATTTGTCTTACTCTGTTCAGCCAATACTGCCTTAAGCCTATTAATTGCTTTTTTCTTCATATTAATCAGCATTTGGTGTAAATATATCTACTTTCTCATCTAATAGTATCAAAAGAAAGTCTATAGCAATAATAAACCTATAATATGTAAAGAGTAGAAGACTTACAGGATTCCGAAGATTCAAACATTGAAATTTCAATATTCATTCTCCGAATATTAGAAACAGCGAAAGATTTTCGAGTACGACTCTCGCAGAGGACTGCGGTTTTAAACGTTTATATTGTGAGATTAAAAAAGATGTTTGGAAATAAATTGTGTAATGTTTGGATTAAGTTAAAGTTGACAAACACATTTGTCATTAACTCTAATCTTACTAGTCGAACTTAAGGGAAACCCGCACAGTCAGCATCAATAAATCCTTAACAAACCAGTAAAATATTAGAATTATGCTGTAGAACTGATTTGTAAAACTGCCCCATATTCAGAAGGGTTTTCCCGAATATATTCCCGCATCTTGTTTACCCTTGGCAATACCCCGTAACAACCCATAGGGGATTTGACAAGGGGAAACAGGATTTTTTCTGTTATCTAAACTCTTTATCTGTTTATCATTGCCAGATAATTTATAATCAAAGTATTAAGAAAGCATTTGACTGAAATCAGGACTGATTGGTCCTTTCTTTATGTTTTCTAATCAAGATGGAAAGTTCTTTATCCAAGATAGATCGCACGTCGTATTTCACCTGAAAGTAGTTGTCCATAATCTCCTGATCCGTTATATCATATACCTGTGGTATCGTTTTAAATGTTGCCATCTCTTTATTCATAGCAACACTATCATTGAGAATCTCGGCATGGAACATTTTTAGTTCAATTTTTTCATCAGGGTTGTCACCAACTACACCTACAAACTGCCCGGATGACAGGGATGAAATCTTTGAAGCCGGAACCGCACTTTCCAGTTGTTTAGAATAACTAACAGATGTATCTCTTCTGTTTACTGTAATATTTTCCCTGTCTTGCAAAATCTTGCCGAATCTTTCGGATAGCGATTTGGCGGTGTCGCCACTTACTTGTCCGCTGATCACATTGGCGCAAATATCTTTGATCACATCAGCCTGTTTTCCATAGTCTTTTTCCAATTGACTAAAATCCTGCATGGCGAGTGTGGTAGCCACTTTATTACTTCGGGCGGTGGCAATTAGGTCATCCACATTGTTCACGACAATGGTTGGAAACTCGTCAAATACAAGGGAACATTTGAGTCTTCCTTTCTTGTTAATACTGCGGAGCAATCGGGAGATATATAAGGATAACACAGCACCATAAATGGTTTTCTTTTCCGGATTATTCCCTAGGCAGAGTAATTTCGGTTCGTTTGGGTTGTTGATGTCAAGGGTAAAATCATTTCCTGACAACACCCAATAGAGCTGCGGCGAGGCTAGACGAGCCATTCCAATTTTAGCACTGGCTACCTGTCCTTCCAACTGGTCGGTAGCTTTGTTCTGGTATGCGGTGATAAAGGGGTTTACAAACACTTCTATTTCCGGTTGTGAGTTTAATACAGGCAAGAGCTCTTTATACTCTGCCTGCATTAGTTCAATAACATGCGGCAGTGTGCAGAACCTGCCATCTTCGTATTTGCGTAAATACCAGATGATAGCAGTAACATAATTGATGGGTGATTCCACAAAAAAATCTCCCTGCTTGGTGATCCAATCTCTGTTCAGACCTAATAGTATGGAGCGGGCGGATTCAATGGCATCTGTAATATCCGTCATCCCTTCCGGTTGCAGGGGGTTGCATCTGTGGGAACATTTCAGGTCATCGAAATTAATTGAATAAAAGGCAGGTTTACAGGCAAAGCGGTCTTCATATTGACAGAGCCAGTTGTATGCCGCCTTAGAGAGATCATCATACTTAAAATCATAAATAAACATCGTGTAACCTTTTTGTAACTGTTGCTTAATCATGGGTAGTATAATAAACCATGACTTACCAGCACCAGGGCTGCCAGTTACTAACAACCCTCTAAATGGATTGATGATGTTAATATAACTGGGTCGTGTTTTGCCTTTCAACTTGTAGCGTGCGTTGTAACTAAAAGAGTATTCATTTTGTAATAATCTTTCTTCCTGTGGGAAGGTTTCATTATCCGAGTTAAATACATCCGTTGAGAATTGCAGATGTACATACCTGCTAATCTGTGTACCTGAAGCCAGTATGATGAGATATGCTCCAATACAAAAAATGAAATAAAAAATGGCTCTTGCAAAGACTGATTCATACACGCTTAATATCCATGTACTGGAATAGAAAAGTATCAGGCCACCGATGAATAGTATTATTGTTTTGCGAATATCCTTACCTGGCTCTTTTTTCCCCTCAGCACCCAGTAGTGATATGCCCAAAAAAATAAGTGCTCCTGTTTTGGAATAGAGTGGTGAGGAGAACATTCCGGTGTGATGAATGTTCAGGAGTAGATTGTCGGTAAACTTTGAGGTAATCCCCCATGTAAGGAATGCGCCGTAACAATAGTAATAACAGTGGAGGCAGAGTAAAGCAACACTAATCAGTCTTGACAAGTCAACTATCTTTCTTAACCCCTGTTCATTTTCACCAGTTGTCATGCTTTTGGATTTATAGGTTAATGGTTATCGGTTTCTTTCTTTTTTCGTTTCCTTAATTCATAGGGTGTTTGCTCCGCTTCCCAGTCAGGGTGTAGCAGTGAATCAAGTAAGTCGGTTTGCAATGACTTCTCTGTTGTTAGGAGATTTAAAATTGAAGGCCCTTTTGGTAGTTGTTTTATCGTCTGCTTGAATTGTTTTTTAAGTCCGGCAATGCTGTATGCTTTGCCCAATTCTGATCCATTAATGACAGCTTTATTTAAATGATCAACATACGTGATCCCATAGGTTCTTCCCTCCGGATTTGTTCTTAGCACTGTCACGATTTTTTTTTCAAGTAGTAGTGCTGTCAATTGTGACATCCTTATTGGCTTTTTTTTAAGTGTCTGATCAAGGGTATCTTTTAAGGATTGGACATGTCGATCTCTATTTTTGCGATTTGTTGCAAACTTTTTTTCGAGCGTAACAAGTGTAGGCTGACTAGGAAGTGAGCTTGCTTTGATAGGTACGCCGATCTTGTTACCGTTGTCATCCAACAGACGGTATTGCAATCCTTTGTGTTTGCGGATGATTCCATTTTCTTTTCCTTCATCTGCCATCACATTGAACTGTTTTAGTACAGCATTGAAAGCCGGAAGCGAAATAATATTGTAATTGTCTAATACTTGAGAGGTAATATTTGCAATGCTGCGGCGTGTCTCTGAATAGCCATAATGGGCAACTTCGATATCAATTGGCTGTAATAGGTACTCCTTTGTTTTTTCCTGTTTGGATGCTGGAACAAGAGCGAAGATTTCTTCGATCTCTTTGCGGGCAGGTTCTGATACATTACGCCCGATATTATGGGTTGGGATACGGGAACCATCAGAGCGAATAGTTGTAGATACAATATGAATATGTGGATGACCTGCGTCATGGTGTTGGTAAACGAGATAGGGCTGCTCACCGAAACCAATTCGATCCAAATAAGCTGCAGCGATCATGTTGAGTTTTTGAGTTGAGTGGTTTTCGGAAGGGTCAAAATTTAGTGAGATATGAATGGTTTTTGTTTGTGCTCGTTCATTGAGTTTATTTCTTGATTCAAACACATCTAGCTTCTGATAAAAATTCATGCAGGATGCAGGCAAAAGAATATTTCCTTCGCCAATGCATTTGGCTTTTCCTTTTTGCACTTTTTGTTCATTGTAATTCAGTGCACGGCTGATCGTTATTGGCATGGTTATTTTTGCGACCATTGTGCAATGATTTGATGTGCGTGTAAAAGCAGATTATGGAGTTCTGTTTGCAGTTGTTCTCTTGTGGATTCGTATTGCAGTACCCAACTGCGGAAATCGGGTATGCGGTCAAGGGTATGTAGTTTGTGAATAGCCTGATTCAAGTTATGACCAATAAAATTGATTTCTTTTTTAATAGCGATGAGTGAGAGGGTCAACTCATCGATGGATTGGTTGCGAACCAGTTTTGTAACGGGTTCATGTAAGGCTAGTTTGCGTAAGTAATTGCTGTTGGTTTTTTCTGTCGTTCGTTTGCGATTTTTTTCTAGCAGTTGATACTCTGCTTCGTTCATGCGAACGGTAACCCATTTACTACGGACTGTACTTTTTTCCATCTTCACTAAATTTCGTTTTCACATCTAGCACGAACGAGTTCCGAGTGAGTGCCCGGTTAACCCAAACGTGCAACGTTTGTACATCTTGCCGGTGCAGGGACAAGCGCCTTTCTGTTAAGCGGATATAAAATTACCTCCAATAAGATAGTGGTGAACTAAGGGATCAAATAATGATACATTCAAAAGGGCCTATGGGATGTTAGAATATTTTAAAAAGCGATTACAAAACCATACTGACATTCTGCGGCAGCTTCAGCGTAAGTAGTAAAGGATTTGATATTGCCATTTTCGTCGAGTACAAATTGCGGTTTGTGGAAGCGTTCAATCACATAAAAAGGACCCTCTTCAGGTGGATCGTTGGGGTCGATTTCCATAAGCATCAAGAGTAAGTGTTTCATGATTTTTTCTTTTTAATTAAGGTGATGGGAACAGGTTGAGAACGGAAGTCTTTTAGATTCAAAAAAAAGCCGCGGTAGCGGATCATTCCTTCTCTGAATAAACTCCATAAAAGTGAAGCTCCGAGTGCACTTAATGAGGTGTTGATAAAGAGATCCTGTTTTAAGAGTGCTTCAGCCAAAGAGCAGCTTGGCATTTCGGTGTCATCTGTAGCTTTTAGCAGTGTTGCATATTCGTTTGTGACCCAGGGTAATTTATCCGAGGTAGTAAATTGTTTAGAGGTAGGTTGTTTTACTGTTTGGACTGTTGAGAGAAAGACTTGACCGGTGTATTGTGCGTTGCCAAAATCCATCCAATAGATACTACGATCACGGTGGTAAGAGCCAGTCGAATTTCTTTTTAACGCATCTGCGATTTTAAAACGTGAAGCCGCTGTGTCTACACAGGAGATCGTAATATTTGAGCGCATCAGTTCAGGGTCGGCTTTTCCGTTCTCAAAACGGGCGCAGACGGACTTCCAGTTGGTACCGAAAAAGCGATTTATTCTTGCGATTAGCGCCGCCGCTTTTGGCTGCCCCAGTTCGCACGTGGCAAATAACTGTCTACCTAAATTGGCTTCAGTGATCAAATCATCATCAAAGCATCTCACAAATAGTCCTGCATGACCAAGTGCAATGAGCGAATGATTCATGCGGGATAATGCTGTTAGTACCTGGCTGCCAGTGCCTCCTGCGCCTATTAGATTCACTACTACAGGATTGGTCGGCGTGAGGAGGTAGGGATCGCTAAAGTGAACGATGGGGTTTTGTGTTTTCATGCAATGAGATTTTTTAATGTGCAGCGATGTTTTTGCAAGCACGCTACAGGGAATTTTTTGTTATTGTTCAACAGCGATTTATACACTTGAATGATATTACCCTTGATGGGTGAACTTCCCTCTACCACATGGGAGAATTTGCTCCGAAAGAAATAAGTTTCCCACTGGCTAATAAATGTTTCTAAACAACTGTATTGGTCAATGTCGATATTTACCGTTCCCATGCACACATTTCCGCTTTCATATACATTAAAAAATGGGGCATGATAGAGTTGTGATGAAAGTGTTGGTCGACTGGTTTGTTTTATTGCAAAAATGCTTATGTGGTTGCGATCTGCCTTCCAGATCAGTCCAGGTAAAGCATAGCTGCCTTCGTTTAAGCCAAGGGATGAAATAAATAACATTTGTCTGCGCATAGGCGGTGTGTACCAGAGCGCAAATCCATTTTGTCCAGTATGCGTATGAAGAATGTGCTGTGGCAGCAGACCTTTTGGTTGCAGGTAACGGTCGGTTAGGCGCTCTGTGGTCAGTAAGTTTTCTGCTAGTTCTTGACTCTCCGCCAGACTAAGCGGATGTGGGTCAATTAGTTTACCCAAACCATTGACATCATAGGCTTCTACATAGAAGTCGTTGACTTTCTTATTGGAGCGGTAGAAAAGCATAGCTTTTACAGGTTCGTGCAATGTGGTAAATTCCCTAGTTATGTTTTTCATGTTGTCAGTTTGTAGGTAATGGTGGATAGGTCGCTTAAAGACTGAAGTAATAGTTTTTCAAAATCCAGATTGCTATTTGACGTAGACCCGTTTGAATGGAAGTATTCAATTACTGCTGGTTGCTCAAAAACACAGCGTTCCTGCAAGTCACTATTGATGTATTCCATCAGGCAGTCGTGGAGCCAGCCATTATCGTCCCAGAAGAATGAGAAATACTGATCGGGATATGCTCTTTCATCTTCCGGCTCTTCGAGGTGTTCGGTGTAGATATTGTCAAAGAAATTTCTTTGAGGATAAAGCGTATACATTGAAAGAAATAGCTTTGCGATGCTGAGAAAATCTTCTTCGTTTTTATCCAACGGTTGATAGTCTTTTACCCGCTGTTCAAATGCGTAAAGATGAATGTGGTCACGCACCGTCCCTTCCAGTATTGGCTGCTTTCGGCGCATAGCTGTTATCAGTGCTTTGTTTTCTTTCCATTCCTGCGGCTCATATTCGCACTCACTGTTTTCCAACCAGTCTGCAATGGCGTCATAGCAGCCAGTTAAAAAATCGTTGCCACTGGGAAGAGACATGCGTATAACATTATAGAGGTAGGAGTAGATCGAAAGCATTAAAAGGAATGTCTTTTTTTCTCCTCTTTGGTGTAACCAGTCAAGGGCGTTAAGCGACACATAATACAGGGTATAGCTAATGCCGATCTCTTCAACTGTCGCAAGCATCGTATCTCCCTTATTTTGCGTAATGATCAGACTCGTTTGCGGATTTGATTTTGACAATTCTTTTTTTGCTTGTTCAAAGGCTGAAAGGAGACTATATGGGAACGTGTTGGAGGAAGCGGTAATAGTATTCAGCTTATACTTATTTGAGAATTGGTTAAATGAAGCAAAAAATTGCTTTTCAACGGTCGGGGTCTTAGTTTTTTTATATCCATCAAAATGGGATACTGCCGCAAAGGACTGATTCAAAAAATCATAGGGAGCATGGCCGTGGGAACCGGCTGTAGTTTTTGCTTTTTTATGGTTGCGGCATCGGGTAAGCGATTTAGCCGGGTTACGAAGGCCCCGAGTTGTTGATAGTGCTGGCATAATTTCTCGTCTTTAGGTGCTTTGATGTATCTAGTGTCTTTGTTTTTTTTCATTATTATCCTTTTGTTCCGAGGTTAGTTTGGAATGTGAATTCTACCCGGTCATTTTTGATTTCCGGACCTTCCATTTTTGCCGTGGTTAGTTCGGGATAGGTCTGTGAATAAAAGTTTAGCACTGATTCGGGTAACATATCTAGAGATGGATCGGATAATTCAATACTTGTTCCATTGTGGTTAAAGAGGAATATCCGGGGTAATTGGTTGACTATTAACATAGGTTTTCATTTTTTAAGATTAATTGAAATCATCCTCTGATTCTTCCTGTTCATCTTCATTTTCTTCTCGTTCTTCTTCACTCAGGTCATTGTTGTTATGTTGAACTTCTGTGTTTTCAGGTTCTTCAAAAAGAGAAAGTGAGCCATGTTGGCTGCGCAACTGTTGTTCTTTTTTTCTGATCTCTTCTGTGAACTCCGGGTAGGCTTTTGGATTTGGCAACTGACCAATGGCTTCACCCATCTTCTTTTGTTTTTCTAGTTCGTTTACTTTGTTCATCTGTTCCTCAAACTTTTTACGTTTGCTATTCTTATCATTTTTGACAAAGGTCTCTTTGTCTTTTACCTGTTTACTTTCTTTTTGTGCCTTGGTCTGTGCCGCTTCATAGGCACTCATGTTGGTAGCAAGTGAACTGGTCTGTTGCAGGGGAGATGTTATAGCATCAAAAAAACCTTCATCCAGTTTCTCTTCATCACCGTTTAAGACAAGTGGTGGAATTATTTGCAAGGCTTTGTCTTTTACTGAATCATCTACAAGCAAGACAGATACAATCATACTGTTGGTAGATTGACGTTGGATATTGATACGCAAAGTGCCGTTAAGGGCGAGCGTGCTTAGGGCAGAAAAGAAATTTGTTTTCATAAACATTGTTTTATGTAGTTATAAAATGGGTAGTGACCAGAGTTTATTCATATCATAACCTGCCTGTAAAAAGTAATGATCGAGATAGTTTTTTACGATTGATGGCTGGTAGTTTACACTGTACTTTGTATCAATATATTTTTTGCGTGAGTTGATGATCCATTTGCAGACAGCCACAGCGTCTCTGGCTTCGTCAGCACTACTATCACCTCCTGATAATTTAAAGCTGTAAGTCGCATACCTATTCCAGAAAAATTGTTGTTCAATGAATTCTTTGGTCATAGGACGTTTAATGTGTGGCACTTGCGTAACGCCAAAAGGATGCTTGTTGAAATAATCTACTTCTTCTTGCAAAGATTCCCAAGTGTTGAACTTTATGCCTGTATTCGATCCATAATGAAGACTTAAATGATCGTTCAGGCTTTTAAGGAAGGACTCATTTCTATAAATGGGTTTCAATATGATATTCATGTAGCGTCCCATACATAAAGTATTAGTTGATTAATTGAGTTGTGCGAGTGCCTGTAGTTTTTGGAGGATGTCTTTCCAGTATTTTTTCTGTACTTCTTCAAAATCACGGAACGGCTCATTTGCATCGAAATAGCCAAGGAACATATTTGCCTGACTGATGGCTGCTTGCAGATTCGTGATTTTTATTTTCTCTGCACTTATGTCTGTGATATACATAATTGATTTTTTAAGGGCAGCCCGGAGGCTGCCCTTGTGAGCGTTGCTGTTTAAGTGTTTAGAAGGGCAAATCAGCCACAGGCTCCGTGATATCTGTTGGAATAACCGTTGCCGGCACTTCGGTTTTTGCAGACTGGATCAATTTGATCTCATTGGCGTTGCAGTTGATAGAGCCGACAGCTTCTCCCTGCATATTCGTATAGGCTGATGGGAAGATGCGACCTGCTACTGTTACTATAGCGCCTTTGCGTAAAATCTTTGCAATACCAGTACCCAACCACCATGCTACATTGATGTAGGTGACAAACTCTTTTGTTTCAGTAGAACCCTTGGGGCGGTATCGTTCGTTCATCGCTACTCAAAAGTTGATTACTTCCTTGTCGCCTTTAACTGTGCTGATTTTTGCGTCAGCGGTAATTCTTCCTGTGAATTCCATGATATAATTTTTAAATGGTAAAAAATTGGAAACAGGAGATTTCTTATCAATCCCCTCTTTAGTGACAACGTGAGGGGTTGATAAGGAATGTCCGTGTTGAGATATAGAGAATTCAACAGTGCAATACCTATCAAGGGTATGATGATGAATGGAGCGTCGCAAGGGACGAAAAATCAGGGAACTCAAGATGACAAACACCCTTTTTTTGCATAGCCAATATAAGTCTGCAATGCTCAAATTTGTTGTTGTAGGTATTTTTTTTGGTAGCTTTTTGATTAAGCGATTCGTCTGTTATTTCGGCAACAGCGGGTGCAGCGAACAAACAGAAAACTATTAATAGAGATGCTGCTTTCATGCACCAAGTATTTGTTTAAGAAAATACCCAGATATACCTTAAAATGCTTTCCAATTAACTTTTGATGGTGTAATGATCGTTATGCTGCCTGTGTATAATTCGATATTGTGGAATACACATTTAGCCAAATTATTACTCATAATCAAATTATGTGTAAACATAGAGTTATGCAAACGGGTGAGTTAGTGGTAAGTATATCAATAATATCTGATTGTTGAAAGTCTACCTTTAAAGTACAGACCCAATTTACCGTTTAAAAAAATCAATTTTAAGTGTGATTTTAAATACACCTATGCGTATAATTTACAAAGACAATAATAACCTGCTGACAAATAGTCCAAATGGCAAAAATTGACAATTCGACCATATTTATTGCTGTAATTGAAGCCAATAAAGGCATCCTATACAAAGTTGCCAACTCATATTGTAAAGACTTTGAAGATAGAAATGACCTCGTTCAAGAAATTATTTTGAAGCTCTGGCAGGCCTTTGATACTTATAACGATGAGTTTAAGCATTCAACATGGATATATAGAATTGCATTAAATACAGCTATCTCCAACTATCGAAAAGAAAAAGTTCGGAAAAAATATTTCACACCTCTATCAGGATCAATCTTAGAATGGCATGACGTTGATAACACAGCTGAAAAAGAACACAAGTATCAGTTGCTTCAACAATTTATTTTGGAGTTGAAAGATTTGGATAAAGCTTTATTGCTGCTTTATCTCGACGAAAAGAATTATAAAGAAATTGCTGAAATTTTGGGTATTTCTGAAAGCAATGTAGGCACTAAAATCAGCAGACTGAAAAACTTACTTAAAGATAAATTTATAAAAGAAAATTTATAAAAATGGAAGAGACAAACTTTGTAATGTTGTGGAAAGAGCATTATGAAAAAATTGACCAGTCGCTGGCAATTAATAAAAAATTATTAAGAGAGTTAACCAATCAAAAGGCTGAATACGCCATGCAGTCGTTAGTGCGGCATAAGCAGAGAGGTATCATTGCTGTTATAGTTTACTTGATTATTCTTGGGTTGTTGCTGTTTTTTTCTATCGCAGATTATAAACCCGAAAAGGCCTATTTTGTTTTTTCAGTAATGGCAATTTTTCTGGTGAATATAAAAGCGATATATGATTACATTAAGCACTTAACGTGGGCCAAAAGAATCAACTATAACGGCAGTGTTACTGATATACAACAGCAGTTGTCGAAATTACAATTCTCCATTATCAGCCATGCAAGGATCATGTGCCTTCAGTTTCCTTTCTTCACTACTTTTTATTTAAGCAATAAATGGTTCCCACATGAGGTTGGTATGGGATATATTTTATTTCAAGTTTTACTTACTGGTTCCTTCACATACCTTTCTTACTGGCTATATAAAAATCATACAATAAAAAACCTTAATAAAAAATGGTTTAGAAATATGATTGCTGGCTCAGGTGGTAAATCTTTATTAAAAGCCATGGATTTTTACAAAGAATTAGAAGAGTTTAAAAATAATTAAACCAGGATAATCATTTTATTTCGGCAATAGAATTGAGGATTACTCTTTGTGAAAAGTGGTCATCTTAACTTGTATTTCTATTCGTAACAGTCCTTTCAAATCCCAAATCAAACACTCAGCCACCTTTTACTTACCTCTTATTACTTAAGATTTAGCTTTATTAGTACGATATGTCATTTCTCCCTTAAAAATAAATAATTATTGATAATTAATAAATATTTATTACTTTTGAGTCATAATTTAAAATTCTATCAATTATGTCCAAAACAAACAACTTCGTCTTTATAGGCTTAAATATTGTTGCCTGGATCATCTTTGTTGGCTTATCCATAGAAGCCGGTGGCTTAATCGTCAATTTTATTTTTAGTGTTTTCAAACCAGAGTTTGTTGGTAACCTGTACCAAAAACTTGATTTAAGTAAAATGTATCAGCAAAGTAAATTGGTTTTTTTCGGCATGTATGGTTTTGTGTTATTCATCGCTGTATTAAAGGCAATGCTTTTCTATAGTGTGATAGAGTTACTTTACAAATTAGATTTATCAAAGCCATTTAACAGTTTTGTTTCCAAAAAATTTTTAAAACTCAGCTACTATACGCTCTCTATTGGAATACTTAGTCACATAGCAAGGGAAACGGCTAAAAACCTAGCTCATCATAATTATGAAATAGACAAACTCAATCAGTTTTGGGTGGACAGTCAAGCTTTTATTTTAATGGCAGCCGTAGTCTATATTATTGCTACTATTTTTAAAAAGGGTGTTGAAATTCAAAACGAAAATGATTTAACTGTATAGGCTATGCCAATAATTGTAAACCTGGATGTAATGATGGCAAAACGGAAAGTTTCTCTGAATGAACTTTCTGAAAGAGTTGGGTTGACATTATCTAATCTTTCCATTCTAAAAACTGGTAAGGCAAAAGCTATTCGCTTTAGCACTTTGGAAGCTATTTGTAAAGCCTTGGACTGCCAACCAGCAGATATTTTAGAATATACTGACAATTAAAATATATTACTCAGTTTGTGATTTTATGGGGTCATCTGCGTATCATAAATATGTACAGGCACTTATTCAACTATCAATTTTCTACATTCAAAAACCATTATAACAATGAAATCGAAAACAATTCTAGGCATCAAAAAACACTCATTCCTTGTACTAATCATTACATTTTTTACATTATCTGTACTTGGTCAAAAAAATCAAGCACCAAAGATAGATATTCATACAGCAGTTGTTAATGGCGATATTAAATCGATCAAACAGCATATTGCTTCAAAATCTGACTTGAATATAAAAGAAAGTTCTGGGGGCAGCACTCCATTAATTAGTGCCGCTTTATTTGGTAAAACTGAAATTGCAAAATTACTAATTGATGCAGGTGTCATGCTCAATATTCAAAATAATGAAGGGTCAACCGCATTGATCACGGCAGCTTTTTTTTGCAGACCAGATATAGTGAAAATGCTTTTGGAAAAAAAGGCGGATAAAGCAATAAAAAATAAATATGGAAATACAGCTTATACAACCGTAACATCCACTTTTCAAGAAGTTAAGCCTATTTATGATATGCTGGGAAGTTCTTTAGGTTCATTAGGGCTAAAATTAGATTATGAATACTTGAAGAAAACCCGACCTGTTATTGCTTCAATGTTAAAATAAAAATGATGTCAGCAAGAAGATTCGACATTGATTGGATAAGGGTAATTGCAATTGCCTTTTTGATGGTATATCATGTGGCAATAGTTTTCCAACCCTGGGGGCTTATGGTTGGCTTTATGACCAACCCTGAGCCATGGGAATCGCTGTGGCTCCCTATGACCATGCTGAATGTTTGGCGAATACCGATTTTGTTTTTCATCGCTGGCATGGGTGTTTTTTTCTCTTTTCAAAATCGAAATTGGAAACAATTGTTGAAAGAAAGAGCATTACGAATCGGCATACCCTATCTATTTGGTATTGTGGCAATTGCCCCTGTGTATATACTAATTCTACAAAATTATTATGATTGGAAAATTCAATTCCTTCCACAGGCATCACACCTTTGGTTTTTGGGTAATATTCTTTGCTATGTAATCATTACGATTTTACCCATACACTTTTTAAAAAAATCACCGAACAGTTTAGTTGCTATCAAGCTTGGTAAAATAGTTAGCAGTTATTTTATTTTCCCCTTTGTAATTTTTTGTTTTGTGTTGGAAACCGTCATTGTTGATCCGCCCATTTATGAAATGTACGCTACCACTACACATGGGTTTATTTTAGGCTGGCTGGCATTTGTATTCGGGTATTTATTTGCTTTTGCAGGAGATGATTTTTGGAATAAATTGGTAAAACTGCGATGGTTATTCTTATTGCTTGCTGTATTATTTTTCACACTTAGAGCTGGAAATTATCTGTCATTTCCCCAAAAAATAAACTTACCCGTCGAGACCTGTCTTTGGATATTTTCGATTTTTGCATTCGCAAGACAGTACCTAAGTTTCCCTCATAAATTCTTGCATTATTTCTCAAAAGCTGCTTACCCTCTTTACATTTTGCACATGATATTTTTGGGGTTATCATGTAGTTTTTTATTGCCTTTGGCAATTAATGTTCAGATAAAGTTTTTCATAGTATTAATTGGAACAATTACAGGCAGTTTGATTAGCTATGAATTTTTAATAAAGCGAAATAAATATGTAGCCATCCTTTTTGGAATAAATTCAGTACAAATCGACTAAATGCAGGCTATCAAGTGAATCCAATTTTTAGCAATTAATTTTTAAAAATTATACAAAAATGTCCGTTAAAGAAAAATTGAGATTATCGTTTATAGGACTTCTACTCAGCCTTTCGTCCAATGCATTTTCACAAATCACATTAAAATCACCCAATACTGAAAGTGTATTATACCTTGGAAACGGGGCAAACCAACCTCTGATTGTTGGACTTGGTGGCTCGGAAGGCGGCAATGCCTGGACAAGCGACTATTGGAAAAAAACAAGGGAGCAATTTATAGAAAAGGGGTATGCATTTTTAGCCATTGGTTATTTTGGTGGCGAAGGCACACCTGATACGTTGAATAAAATATCTATCAATCAAGTGCATGATGCCATAATAGTAGCCACCAAAAATAAAAAAATAAATAAGAATAAAATTGCCATTATTGGCGGTTCAAGAGGTGGAGATTTGGCACTGCTGATAGGCTCTTATTTTAAAGATATTAAAAGTGTGGTAGCTATTGTTCCAAGCCATGTAACGTTTCCGGGCCATACCAATCATTTTACTACTTCTGCATGGACGTTTAATAACAAGGAACTTTCATTTGTACCTGTTAATGAAGAAGCGGTACCTTTTTTAATGAAACATGATTTAAGAGGAACATTTACAGCTATGTTGAAGGATAGTATTGCGGAAGAAAAAGCAGTCATTCAAGTAGAAAAGATTAATGGTCCAATTTTACTTTTATCTGCTACCAAAGATGATCATATTCCCAGTGTAGCAATGTGCGATAAGATAATAGCTCGCCTAAAAGTTAACAAATTTATATACGTTAATAAGCATATTGTTATAGAAGGTGGACATGGGGAACCCCTGAAACATTTTGACTTAATTTTTTCTTTTTTAGAAAACAATTTTAGGAAAAAATAGTCCTGACACTACATAAAATAATAGTAATGAACTTAAATAAGGCAAACGAAAATGTTTATGAAGATGTAAAAATCAATACCAGCATAAAACTATCAGCACTTTGGGCTTCTGTGACGTTTTTTTATATCTATGGCGATTATTTTGAACTTTATGTGCCGGGTAAAGTACAAGGGATTATTAATGGGAGCAGTATGCTTAACAATCCGGCAAAATTATTTGCAGCATCATTGCTATTGGCAATTCCTGCTTTAATGGTGTGCCTGTCCATTATTTTAAAACGGGCAATAAACAGGTGGCTGAATGTAATCGTTGGATTTTTTTTTACAGCAATTATGCTTTTGATAGCAGCAATATCATTTTCTGAGTGGAGGCTTTTTTATGTTTTTTATGCGATAGCTGAAAGTATACTTACTTCCATCATTATATGGTACGCCTGGAAGTGGCCAAAAAATTAAACAATAATCAACGATTAGTATTATGGCAGCAGCAGTTTCAAATAAAAAATTAGCAAGAATTGCAGGGCTTATATATTTAGGGGTAGTATTAACAGGTATTTTTACTTTAATGTATGTGCCGTCCAAACTTTTTGTATCGGACAATCCATCAGTAACTTATCAGAATATCAGTTCTTCTGAAACACTTTTTAGGTTTGGGATTGTTACTGGATTATTATGTTATACTTTTTTTCTTTTCCTGCCACTTGTACTGTATAAATTATTAAAACCTGTACATGAAAATTATGCTAAGCTTATGGTTGTTTTAGCACTTATGAGTGTTCCGATTTTTTTCTTAAATGTTCAAAACGAATTTACAGTTCTTTCATTGGTGAATGATACAAAAAACCTTTTTGGTCTTTCTGCTGAACAACATCAATCACAGGTTATGTTACACCTTGACCAATATAAAAATGGGATGCGAATTGTTCACATATTTTCAGGACTTTGGTTGTTTCCATTGGGTTATTTGGTTTTTCAATCAGGGGTACTACCCAAATTTTTAGGTGTATTATTAATGCTGGGCTGTTTTGGTTACCTTATAAATTTCGTAGGACATACTTTAATTTCTGATTATTCAAAAATTGGAATTTCATCATATATAAGTTTGCCTGCAAGCATCGGAGAAATAGGAACTTGTTTGTGGCTTTTAATTATGGGCGTAAAAGAAAAGAAGCCAACCTGATGTAAAAGTATCTGACACCAATATGACCTGTAAAAAAAATGCTTTCCAATCCCATACAACCTTCTCACATATTTAATTTAGACCCGTTCACTGGCTCGTTGAATGCTTAGCATCTTGTTCTGATTGTTGAAACCTTTCAGATTAACATACTGTTAAAGTAGTTTCTCTTATTGCTTATGAGTTGCCTTTTGGAGAGCATTCAACAAAAAGCTATTTATAGTAGAATGATTGTACTGTTTGGGTTAGAAGCAAAACTTATACTCAATTTAGTAATCATGGCCTTAGATTGATGGGTAAAACAAAGAAGCTCTATAGAATTCAGAACCGTGAATGAAGCCATGTATTGCCAATTAATTAATTTTTAAACTATTAAATATTCAGTTAAATCATAGTTTGATGAATTGCTAAGCATAGAACTAAAATTTTAAACTCCATTTGTAAAAAGAAACTATACATTTGTTTTGGCAAGTTTATGAAAAAGTTTATCACATTTATAGTAGCAATTTTATTTCTGAGTACTTCCTCAGGGGCTACTATACGCATGCATTATTGTATGGGTAAACTTGCTGACTGGGGTTTAATGTATAGAGATTCTACGAAATGCGAAAATTGTGGGATGGAGGAATCCGATACAAAAGATAATGGCTGTTGTAAAGATGAAAACAAGTTTATAAAGAACGTTTCAGAACAAAAAGCTACTGAATCAGTCTCAATTAATTTTACACTCACAATTCTTGACTTACCGCTATCCCTTTTTTCATTATCGGATATTTTCTATGTCTCTTCAATTGAAGAGTATCCAATAAGTCATGCCCCACCCCGAAGTAGCAAGACAGCAGTATACCTTCTTAACAGAACTATCCTCATTTAATTTCATATTGACTTAGCAGTGCCAGACAACTAAAAATTGTCAGGCTATAGGCGTTTCCTTTTTGCCTTATAATGTTATGCAACAATAAAATCATGAAAAAATGGAAGCAATTAAAATGCTAATGGTGGCAGTGCTGCCTATCTTATCTTTTTCAGCCTTTGCTCAGGTTTCAACAATACAAAAAAACAAAAATAAACAAGCTGTTGAAAAAACCTATATATGTCCAATGCATCCTGATGTGATTATGGATAAATCTGGAAAATGCCCTAAATGTGGTAGAAACCTTACTCCTAAAGAAAAAATGAAAATGGAGGTAGTTGGTCTTTATGAATGCCCTGCACACCCAGCTATTACAAGAGATAAACCCGGCAAATGTTCTGTATGTGGTTCTAAAATGAATCTTTCACCCAAGGAAAAAATGAAAATGGAGGTAATGAAAACCTATACCTGTCCTATGCACCCCGAAGCGGCAAGTGATGAGTCAGGTAAGTGCCCGAAATGCGGAATCGATTTAAAAGGGGAGGAGCAATCTGTTCAAACATATTCATGTTTTAATCACCCGGACATAACTAGTGACAAGCCAGGTAAGTGTTTAAAATGTGGAACCTCATTGACACTTTCTCCAAAAGAGAAAATGAAAATGGAAGTGATGAAAATATATTCTTGCCCCATGCATTCGGACGTCACCAGCAATAAACTTGGTAAATGCACTAAATGTGGCATGGATTTAAAAAAGAGATCAAACTAATGCTTCTACATTGCTTCAAATATTAATATCAAATTATGGTTCAAAAATTAATTGAACTGGCTTTGCGTAACCGGGTGATTATTCTGCTATTAGCGGGAGGATTATTTGCTTATGGAATTTACGCTGTGAAACAGAATCCGATTGATGCTATTCCAGATTTAAGTGAAAATCAGGTGATCGTATTTACTGAATGGATGGGGCGTAGTCCACAGGTTATAGAAGACCAGGTAACCTATCCATTGGTCAGCAACTTGCAGGGTATACCTAAAATTAAGAATATTCGGGGTTCATCCATGTTTGGGATGAGTTTTGTATATGTTATTTTCGAAGACAATGTTGATATATACTGGGCGAGAACCCGTGTACTCGAAAGACTCAACTTTGCACAACGTCTTCTGCCGCAAAATGTAACACCTACACTGGGTCCTGATGGAACAGGCGTGGGACATATTTTCTGGTATCACCTTAATGCTCCTAAGATGGATCTGGGAGAACAAAGAGCACTTCAAGACTGGTACATCAAATTTGCTTTACAAACAGTACCCGGTGTGGCAGAAGTCGCATCTTTTGGTGGTTTTGAAAAGCAATATCAATTAGTAGTTGATCCCATAAAGCTGCAGTATTACAACATTTCGTTGATGGATGTGATGAATAAAGTAAAAGCCAATAATAATGATGTAGGGGGACGCAAATTTGAAATGGCGGATATGGCTTACATTATCAGAGGCTTAGGCTACATAAAAAATAAAAATGATATTGAAAATGTTGCACTTGCCAATTACAATGGTATACCTGTAAGAGTCAAGGACATTGGTTCTGTTCAAATGGGAGGTGATTTGCGTCTGGGAATTTTTGATATGGACGGCAAAGGAGAAGTGGTAGGTGGTATAGTGGTAATGCGATACAATGAAAATGCCAATAAGGTAATTGAGTCTATAAAAGCTCGGATGAAGGAGGTTGAAAAGGGATTACCGGAAGGTGTAACGTTCCAAACTTCATATGACCGCAGTACACTGATTCAAGAAGCTATTGATTCAGTAAAAGGAACGTTAGTTGAAGAAATGATTGTCGTCTCATTGGTAGTGCTCATATTTCTATTCCATTGGCGCAGTGCTGTGATTATACTGATTCAATTACCTATTTCAGTTGCAGCTGGGTTTATTTTCCTTGAAATGTTTGGTATTTCATCCAATATTATGTCATTGACGGGAATCGCGCTTGCTATTGGTGTAGTAGTTGATGATGGCATTGTAATGGTGGAAAATGCGTACAGACATATTAGCGAGGCACAGGCTAAAAAAATTAAATTATCCGACAAATCGTAAATATGGCAAAGTGGTTCAAAAGAAATAAAGATCCCTTAACAATAGAGGAAAGAAATGAGATTATTGAAAGATCTTCAAAACAAGTTGGTCCCGGCGTATTTTATTCTACCATTATCGTAGTCGCTTCTTTTCTTCCTGTATTTCTGCTTACAGGTATGGAAGGAAAACTTTTTCATCCCCTGGCATGGACAAAGACCTTTATCCTACTAATTGATGCGGTATTGGCTATAACATTAACTCCGGTTCTAATTTCCTTTTTTCTAAAAGGACGACTAAAACCAGAAGATTCAAATCCAATAACAAAAACACTGGAAAAAATTTATACACCCATTCTAAAATGGTGTTTAAAATGGAGAAAAACTACTATAGGGCTTAATATTCTGGCATTAGCTATGGGAGTAATCATGATGACTCGTCTTGGTTCGGAGTTTATGCCGCCATTGGATGAGGGATCATTGTTATTTATGCCAGTAACTCTTCCAGACGTATCCAATTCTGAAGCAAAACGATTATTGCAGGTTCAGGATAAGCTGATTCGCTCTGTTCCCGAAGTTTCACATGTTCTGGGTAAAGCAGGAAGAGCCAATACAGCAACAGATAATTCTCCGATCAGCATGATTGAAACCATCATTTTACTCAAACCTAAAAATGAATGGCGAGAAGGACGAACCAAGGATGATATTATAAATGAGCTCAATTCAAAAATGCAAATTCCTGGGGTTACAAATGGATGGACACAGCCTATCATTAATCGTATTAACATGCTTTCAACCGGTATAAGAACCGATGTCGGGTTAAAAGTATATGGACAAAACCTAGACAGTATTTACGCATTTGCACAAACTATTAAACGGCAGTTGGAGGGAATTGATGGAGTAAAGGATTTATATGTGGAGCCTATTACGGGCGGAAAATACATTGATATTGTAGTTAAACGTGATGAAATCGGTCGGTATGGACTGAGTGTTGATGATGTCAATACCGTAATTGAGAGTGCATTAGGAGGTATGAAACTTACTACCACTATTGAAGGCCGTCAGCGATTTTCCGTAAATGCCAGATACGGGCAAGATTTTCGAAATAATATTCAAGCATTAAAGCGACTTCAGGTACAGACAATGGATTTTGGTCCTATACCATTAGAAGCTGTTGCAGACATTAAACTAAGTGACGGCCCACCGATGATTAATTCAGAAAATGCGATGCTTAGGGGTACAGTACTATTCAATGTTAGAGAAAGAGATTTAGGTAGTACAGTAAAAGAGGCACAAGAACGATTGAATCGAATGATCACTAAACTTCCAAAAGGATATTTTCTGGAATGGAGCGGGCAGTGGGAAAATCAAATCAGGGCTAATCAAACTTTAAAAATGATCATGCCGATTGTACTCATTATCATTTTCATGGTATTATATTTTACATATCATTCTTTTAAAGAAGCTGTTATCACCATGATAACCGTGCCATTTGCATTAATTGGCGGTGTTTTCATGGTCTATTTTTATGGCATTAATCTGTCTGTAGCTGTCGCTGTGGGCTTTATTGCTTTATTTGGAATGGCCATAGAGACGGCTATGTTGATGACGATCTATCTAAATGAAGCCATGAACAATATGGTTGCTAAGCATGGTAATTCTAAATCAACATTAACACCCGCAATTATCCGAGACTATGTGATTGAAGGTTCCGCCAAAAGGTTGCGCCCTAAACTCATGACTGTTTCAGTTGGACTATTTGGGTTGATCCCTATTCTTTGGGCGACAGGAGTTGGTAGTGATATTATGCGACCCATCACCATTCCATTGATTGGTGGTACAATCTCATCCACTATTTATGTGTTACTCATTACTCCTGTCATTTTTGAAATGATTAAAGAGAGAGAACTAAAACGTAACGGTAAAATTGAATTAATCGATGTTAAAGAATAAATTAATACTAACCTTCTTTGGTTTGACAGGTTTTGTATATGGCAATGGACAAATCCTGAAGCTGGATACAATCATTGATAGCATTAAAACAAAGCATCCTGTAGTGAAGATGTATGATCATGAAATCCGTTCTATGGATGAAGCTGCAAAAGGTGCAAGAAGCTGGATGCCTCCTCAAATTGGCATTGGTCAATTTATGACACCATATGATGTCAGACTCTGGCATAGGGAGGGCGATATGCCTGGTATGGGATCTGTGATGATTTCTGGTGAGCAAATGCTTCCGAATAGAAAAAAATTAGAAGCAGATGAGAGGTACATGAAAGCTATGTCATCAGTTGAGAAAGAAAAAAAGAATGCAACACTGAATGAATTAGTGAATGATGCTAAACAGTTCTATTATGATTGGATTATCCTGAAAAAGAAGTTATTGATCCTGGAAGAGAATGAAAAGATATTGGACTTCATGATCAAAAATGCAGAAATACGTTATAAAAACGGTCTTGAAAAGATAAGTGCCTATTATAAAGCAAAAGCTGCTTTAGGAGAAGTGAAAAATATGCAATTAATGTTTGAAAGCGACATTAAAGAAAAACGTATTCGCATCAATTCGCTTATGGGTAGAAATGCCATGACAGATTTCGATATTGATACCACTTACTTCTTGAATAGTTATGAAGCTCTTGTTTTTGATAGCACTCTTTTTTATACTAACCGTAGTGACCTAAAATCATTGGATAGAGAGATTGAGCTTACTGTTCTAAAACAGGAAACAGAGCGTACTGCCCTTAAACCTCAATTTGGTATTCGTTATGATAATATGATTGGATTTGGAGGACAGCCATTACAGTATACTATTATGGGGATGGTTCGTATTCCGATGGCTAAATGGTCTTCTAAAATGAATAAAGCCAATATTGAAAGCTTAAAATGGAAAAGTAATGCCATTCAGTCACAAAAAGAAATGATGGTGAATGAATACAGTGGGATGGCTTATGGTATGCGTAATGAACTGGGGTTAAAGAAAAAGCAATTAAAACTTTTTGAAAGTCAGATAATCCCCGCATTGCGTAATAATTACAGGACAATGCAACTCGGTTATGAGCAGAATACAGAAGAGTTATTCATGTTATATGATGCATGGGAAATTCTAAACATGAAACAGTTAGAATTATTAGAGTTACTAAGTCAGGCATTGAAACTTCAGGTGACAATTGAAAGAATTATTGAAAAAAACTAAACCAATCTGAATGCAAAGAAGAAAATTCATACAACTGTCTGGGATTAGTACCGGTAGCCTAATAACAAGTGGATCTTTAGCTGGATTTTTTATGGCTGGTTCAGGGTGCAGAAAAGAACATCACAACGGGCTAATGACAAAACCTGTTATGGTTACTGAGAATGATTTTTCACAAATGCTTACCAACCCATTACAGTCTGGTGCCAATCAGATACTCACAGCACAAACTACAACTGTAAATATTAGGGGGGCTAGTATTCCTGTCTTGGGCTATCAACCTAATGGGATGCTTGGTCCGTCATTCAGGGTAAACAGGGGAGATGTTGTAAATATTTTGCTCCAGAATAATTTATCTGAACATACCAATATTCACTGGCATGGCTTAAAAGTACCTGCATTAATGGATGGACACCCAGATCAATTAGCAAATGCAGGTGGTACTTTCCGCTATCAGTTTACTGTGAATCAGAGAGCCGGATTGACATGGTATCATCCACACCCTCATTTTAAGACAGGTAAACAGGTATTTCAGGGCTTAGCAGGCTTGTTTATTATTAATGATCTGGAAGAAGCAACTTTAAATCTACCATCGGGTCGTTTTGAGATTCCATTGGTTATACAAGATAAACGATTAACCAATCAGGGGATAACATATAATCCTACTGCAGAAGAAGTTATGTCGGGCTATATGGGGGAGTCTGTATTGGTAAACGGTATTTATTCACCTTATACTGAAGTATCAACCCGTTATTACAGACTTCGTATTTTGAATGGCTCAAACGCACGTTTGTATAATCTCGCATTCAGTAATAATGCCGATATGATAATTATTGGTAATGATGGTGGTTTATTGAAAAATCCTGTAACAGTAAAGGAGATTTTATTGGCTCCAGGTGAAAGGCTGGATGTTTTAGTAAGTTTTAATGGGTTGTCTATCGGTACAGAGCTATTCTTGCTAAGTAAAGAATTTGCTAACGCTGGAGATGCGCAAGGGAAGCAGTCATTTAAGATCATGAAGTTTAAAGTTACCGCTCCTGTCACAGATTCTTTCACTGTACCCACAAAACTTTCAATGATCGATAGTTTGCCAGCCTCTTCATCAGTCAGGAGCAGAACATTTGATATATCTAATCCGATGGAACATCATGGATATCCTATGAATGATGGTATGAGGATGCGTCATCGCATTAATAGTAAGCTTTTTGATAGCAGTCGCATTGATGAAAGCATTAAATCCAATACGAATGAGATATGGGTCTTCGATAATAGTAAAGGAGATGAGCCTCATCCTATGCATTTACACGGAGTTTTTTTCCAGGTACTTCAAAGAACAGGTGGCAGGGGGAGTCTGATAGCATCTGAAACTGGCTGGAAGGACACAGTACTGGTAATGCCCGGGGAGACGGTTCAAATAATCATTCCGTTCGAAAGTAATTTAGGAAAATTTGTTTTCCATTGCCATAATCTTGAACATGAAGATGATGGCATGATGTTACAATATGAATTGATATAAGCTGTATATATGATGAAGAAATTATTTTTTATACAAGTTCTGGTATTCTTTTTGGTTGCCTGTGAAAATAAAAATACACATAGTGATCACCAAGCTGTTTCTAAGGAAACGTATACCTGTCCTATGCCAGAGGATTCTATATTTAGTGATAAACCTGGTACCTGTATCAAGTGTGGAATGGATTTGGTAAAAATGGAGGAAAATCATCAGCCAGAGAAAAATGCTACCTATACCTGCCCCATGCACCCTTCGATCATTAAAGATCAACCGGGAGCTTGCCCTATTTGCGGGATGGATTTAATTAAAAAAGAAAACAATAATAAAAAAGACGAAAATATTGAATTGAATGCTCTACTCCAACCAACCAATGAACTGGTAATATCGTCTATTCCTGTTACTGGTCTTGAGTTCAGCAGTGAGCAAATAGAACTAAACGCATTAGGTAATATCGCCTACGATACAAGAATGATCGGGGGAATTTCTGCCAAGGTGTCGGGAAGAATCGAAAAACTTTATGTACGCTATAAATACCAGAAAGTTACTAACGGACAGCGTATCATGGATATTTATAGTCCTGAATTACTCACTGCACAGCAGAATCTTTTGTTTCTCTTAAAGAATGATCCTGAAAATTCGACTTTATTAGAAGCGGCAAAAGAAAAACTTTTATTACTCGGAATGAGCAATAAACAGGTAATGGAGTTGATTCAATCGGGTAAACCCTTATTCACGATTTCGGTTATCAGTAATTACAGTGGGCATATTCATGAAACCATCAATGTTGATAAAATGAACATAGCAAATGATAATATGGGAAATTTTTCTCAACAAACCGAAGCGCTCGCATTAAAAGAAGGGATGTATGTACAGAAAGGTCAGTCAGTGTTTACAGTCTTTAATCCCGATAAAGCATGGGCCATCTTAAATATATATGGCGAAAATCAATCCTTTGTAAAAAAAGGTAATGCTGTAAGGATTATTCCTGAAACAGCTAGGCAGAAAGACTTTAAAGCTACCATTGATTTCGTTGAGCCATTTTATCGCAAAGAAAGTAAGACCCAGACTGTAAGAGTTGGCTTCAATAATAGCAGTTTAAGAATACCTATTGGTAGTCAGGTTCAGGCAGTAATCTTTGGAAATACTATAAAAGATTATTGGTTACCCAAAGACGCAGTGCTCTCATTAGGATTAGAAAAAGTGGTTTTCCAAAAGACAGCCGAGGGCTTTAGAGCAAAGAAAGTAATTACAGGGGTTGTTCTGGAGAAACAGATACAGATACTCAAAGGATTGACAATGAAAGATTCAGTTGCAGCAAATGCTCAATTTCTTATGGACAGTGAAAGTTTTATAAAAATAAAAAACTAAGTATGCGGTATATCATCTCTATACTAGTATTCATAATACTCGTTTCGTCTTGCAAGAATACAGTAAAGGAACCTATAGATCCTGATACATATTATACCTGTTCAATGGATCCTCAGGTTGTTGAGTATAAACCTGGTAAATGTCCTATTTGTAAAATGGACTTAACACCAGTAAAAAAAAGAAAGGGCGAAAGTCAAGATGAGCTGGAACTGAGTGAACAGCAGATTCAATTAGGGAACATTTTAGTGGATACTATCCGAAATGGGACAATCAATGATCAGTTAATTTTAACTGCTTCATTGAATTTTGATCAATCGAAGCTGTATGCTGTTAGTTCCAGGGTTATGGGAAGAGTAGAAAAACTTTATTTCAAGAACCTTGGTGAATACGTCAAAAAAGGGTCGCCACTTTATGAAATGTACAGTGAAGATTTGAATAATGCAAAACAGGAATACCTACTTGCAATAGATAAGAAAAATACGTTTTCAAGTCAGGCCATTATTGATTTTGATCAGTTAATTCAGGGTGCGAAAAATAAATTACTTCTTTGGGGTTTGACCGAAATGCAAATTAGTGAGCTGGTCGATACCAGGAAAGCAAGCCCGATAACTACCTACTATAGCACTGCGGGCGGCTATATTACCCAGCTTGATATCCGGGAAGGCGATTATGTAATGGAAGGTGGTACAATTGTAAAACTTGCGGATCTTTCAACATTATGGGTAGAGGCACAGGTATATAGCTCGCAATTAGCTGATCTGCAGGAGAACAGTATGGTTACTGTTCAACTTCCGGATTTTAATAATAAGGAAATAAAAGGGAAACTTGAATTTGTAAATCCTGAAATCAATCAGGCTACAAGAATTAATCTTGTGCGCATTCCTATTCCGAATCCCGGTAAT
Organism: Sediminibacterium sp.; assembly: GCF_051861365.1. NCBI lineage: Bacteria > Pseudomonadati > Bacteroidota > Chitinophagia > Chitinophagales > Chitinophagaceae > Sediminibacterium > Sediminibacterium sp. The sequence continues at coordinate 139,904 of NZ_JBHYCW010000004.1, forward strand.
TATTTGAAGCCTGGTATGCCGGCTTATGTATTGTTAAAAAGTCCTAGAAGCAAGTCCCTTAGTTTACCTATTGATGCAGTAATAAGAGACGGCAAAGGGGCAACTGTATGGGTACAGACTGGTAAGAATACATTTAAAAATGTAATGGTACAGACGGGGTTGGAGAGTGATGATCGTATAGAAATAATATCCGGTTTGAGCGAAGGAGATATTGTTGTATTGAAAGGGGCTTATTTGCTCCACAGCGAATATATTTTCAAGAAAGGAGCAAATCCAATGGAGGGAATGAAAATGTAAAGCTGATATTTTTAAAAAAGCAATAGCAACCTTTCTTTTAATTTATCCGTACCAAATGATGGCGATTTGTAAAAGATATACGTATCAAAATAAGTATTAAATATCGTATATGCGAAATAGAGATGATTCCTTCTTTACATGTAAAATACGTTTAGCCGCTAAACGATATCAAGTGCCTAACTGTCTTCCTAATTGGCCTAAATTTGAATGCTTGCTTAATACTAAAATGCCATTAAAAAAAATCAATCAAGCGAAGTCTATTAATAATAATCCTCCCTCTTTCGATATTTCATCAAACGAACTCTAATAAATGTTCAATTGGGCTATAATAATCTAAATATTCAAACAGATTTATATACAATTCATATGCAGAAGCTATCTTTATGATTGGCTTTCTTAACCGGGGTCAATCCAATTTTTACCAATACCGTTACCTTTGTAGTAATGATGGTAAGCATTGTTGTAGCTTTATTAAGCGTTCTTAACAAACGAAAATAAAATCTGCCTGCCTTGGTGCTGTATTTAATTTACCCATGAGTACCATTACCATTCTTGCGGATTTATTAATGATTTACATGAGTGGACTAATGTTACTAACTATGTTATAATGGCAACTGTAAAATCAATATGGCAATTTTTCTGGAAAATCTTTAAGGCGCTCTTTGTAAGGAAAAAGGATTGCTGTAAATGATATATTTTACTGTTTAAAACTACCGATGAAAAGCAAGCTCTCCCCAATCATTGTTCAATACAAGAGAAATGAACAATCTGTTCACAACATATGATTCATTAATATTGAAGAACGGTTAAAATTATTTCGTCCTAACTTAGTTCTAAAAAATATAACAATACGCCAAGTAAACAATTGAAGAGACAAAATGAATAATAATACTAACGGCAAATAATTGTATAACTCAAGCACAATAACTATTTGCCTATGGAATATTCACAGCTTGACCAGTATTCAATTTTAATAGAGTAACTGGTTTCAAAACATTCGTTTAAGCTAACACATCTTTTCATGATAAAATTTAGCAGGCTTGCAAAAATTCAAACTTCATATCTCCGGGGGCATGGCGGTCTATATAGGTCGTCAGGTGCTGACAAAAATGCATGAACACCATGCCCTTGAAATTGTAATGTCATTCCAGAAATCTTTCTTGATTTCAAAAAATGGAACTGAATTTGAAAAAAGTGATTGCAGCATTATAGCTGCCGACTTGCCACATCAATTTATCGGTAAGGATGATTTTTATATTTTCATTTATTTGGATGCTGAATTGAATTACACTCATAGGCTGGAAGCATCCATGCATCTGGAAAAACAAGGATTGGTTCATTACTTGAGTAGTGAAATTGATGCTGTAAGAACTGAATTTATCAATTGGTTTAATTCAGCATCAAATGAAGAGGAAAATGTACATAGTCTAATTGGCTTGCTTGTTGAAAAGCTAACGGGCAGCGAAAACTCAGTTAATCAAATTGATGAAAGAATTAAACAATCAATAACGTTTCTTTATTCAAACTTGAATGAAGAAATAAGTTTGGCAAATATCGCTTCTAAAGTGCATCTTTCTGAAAGCCGCTTTGCCCATTTATTTAAGGAGCAAACCGGTATCCCATTTCGTAAATACATACTTTGGTGCCGGATGCAGGCAGCATTACAAGAAGTAATGAAAGGGCAATCGTTTACCAATGCAGCATATGGCGGGGGGTTTTCAGATGTAGCCCATCTTAGCCGCACATTTACAGAAATGTTTGGTGTTTCGCCTTCAGAAGTTCTTAAATAATAGCAGGTTTATTCAAGTCTTTTACTTTTAGGTAAAGCATTTTTGTACTCTAAAAATGTTTTGCATGAACAAAGTATTTCAGTTTGGAATTTATCCTGCCATCATGTTGTCAACTTCTGCCATTATTTTGTATGGAATCCGATCAGGGTACAACCAATATCTTGTAACTGTACCTGTCATTACTCTTACAGGTATATTAATTTTAGTATTGGAACAATGGATGCCTTATGAAAAGAATTGGGTAGGTGGTAAAAATGACTGGAACCTTGACCTTACTTACTACATCATTAATTACAGTATAAAACTAATTGCTCAATTTCTTTTTATATGGCTGGCGGAAAGTATTAGCTTTTTGTCGTTGTTTCCGATGCAATTGCCATTTTGGATGCAGGTTATAATTGCACTTACAATAATAGATTTCTTTCTTTTCCTGGTACACTGGCAGAGTCATAAATACCAATTTTTATGGAAGCTTCATGCTATTCACCATAGTTCGGAGCGATTGTACTTTTTAAATGGTGAAAAACGTCATGCATTGCATCAGGTAATAGAGGGAACACCTGGCATTATTCTTTGCCTTGTAATCGGTACTCCGCAACCGGTGGTGGTGGCGGCGCTGGCAATTCTGGCCGTAAATATGTTTATGCAGCATACCAATCTTGATTACAAAGCAGGTATTTTGAAGAAATTCTTTTGTGTAGCAGAGTTGCACCGCTGGCATCACCGTGCAGATTATAAAGATGCACAGGTTAACTACGGAGCCTGGCTTACCATTTGGGACCGCCTGTTCAACACTGCGTATGATAGTCCGAAAATGCAAACAGAATTAGGCGTTATCGGTATTGCTGAAGAAAAGAACTTTCCCAAAAACTACTGGAAACAATTTCTCTACCCTTTCAATAAAAAGATTCGGCAAAATTCAAAAACAATCTTACTCATTGCAGCTATGCTGTTTATAAATGGAATTGTATTTTCCCAGACGGATGCAGATGCTATTACCGGTAATTGGCAGCTTCAGGATGGTAGTAAAAAGATAAGCGTCGTTAAAGAAGATGGTAAATACGTTGGTAAAATCTATTGGGTAAAAGATATGTCAAAAAACAATGAAATCGGTAGGAGAGTATTGTGGAATTTGGAATATGATGCTGATGACAAAGAGTGGAAAGGTGGCGAAATCCAGTTACCTGATATGGGACATTCTGCAAGCTGTTATATTAAACTCAAAGATGCAAATACTGCTATAGTTACGGGTTACCACGGCATGAGGCTATTTGGTAAAACCAAGACCCTTACAAGGGTGAACTAATGGGTCAAATACTGTATTTTGCTGTTTTAAGCAGCATATGAACAATAAATTAGCACTACTAATACGGCAATATAAAGAAGATAATCAGTCTGTATACAACACCTGGTTCATCAATAATGAGGAACGGCTAAAGGCGTTTCGTTCTATCCGTCGTGGCGTTATGCAGGTAATTGATGATATTAAGGGTAAAAAATTTCCCGCTGATTTTAAAGGGTCTTCGTTAGAGTTTGTGCTTACCTGCATTACAGAACAAAAGCAGGTATTTGAAGGAGCTTCCCATCCATTTTACTGGAAACCCAAGTTGAGGATTCCTGATATTTATGAGAATGAAAACAATAAACAGGCATTCGGACAATTCTTAGAAAGTTGTTTGAATGCAAAGACTGAGGAACAGATTCTTAAAGAAATCATAAGACTCGATGGTTTAAAAATTAAAGGCCTTGGCCCTGCTGTTGCGAGTATCCTTTATTTTCTTCACCCAACCATTATTCCTCCATTTAACACTGCTATTATTAATGGGTTCAATTTCCTATACAAAGACAAAAAGAAATTAGGTAGCTGGAGTGAATACCTTAAGCTGAGAGAAGTAATGATTGATACCAATACCCAGTATCGTTCAGAACTGTCATCCGATTTAGGCGCTTTTGCTGGTCTATTATTTGAAATAGGGACCCAAAAATTGATACTGGGTACAGATGTCTATTTATCCGAGCCTGAACGAAAGAAATTGGAAAAACTAATTGAAAAAAGGCAGGAAAGTGTGCAGCAGGAAAAGGATGAAGAAAATCTGCATACGGAGATGCAATATCATTTATTGAAAATAGGTAGTGCCTTGGGCTATGATGTGATTGCCGCTTCTAACGACAGATCAAAATCACACTGTGGTAACAGTTTTTCATTTATGAGCTTACAACAATTCCCCGATATCCGATTGGAAAAAGATACATTGAATACTGTCAAACTAATAGATGTTCTTTGGTTTCAGAAGGGAACAAATAACGTCATTGCTGCTTTTGAAGTGGAAAAAAGTACCAGTATTTATTCAGGCATATTAAGGTTGACAGATTTGAGTTATACAATTGCAGATGGTGATGAAGTGTTCTATCTGATTGTGCCTGATAAAAGAGAAAAAGATGTTTGTCTTCAACTTTCCCGTCCTGCAATTAAGCAAAACAATGTAGTAATCAAATATATCCTCTTTTCTGAATTACGTAGTCATTGCGATGCACTGTGCAAATTTGGCGAGAGCCATCATATTATGGAGAAAATAGCGAAGGCAGTATAAAAAGCGGCAGTTAATATTACTGCCGCTTTTCGTTTAAAATTTTGCTCCAACAGATATAAAGAATGTTCTTCCATCAGCCGGTAAAGCACCCGGTCCCGGATAACCACCTGCTCTGCGGGTGAAATATCTTTCGTTAAATAAATTATTTGTTCCTGCTTTCAGGTTTAGCCCTTTTGAAAATTTATATGTAGCTGTTAAATCAGTTACAGTATAAGACGGTATTAAACCATTGTTGCCATTTGCCGAAGGTGTAACTGTATTATTGGCATCGCTAAAGGTTTCTCCTACATTGCTCATCTGTACAGTTAATAAAAAACCTTTGTAACCGCCTGTTATTCCACCCCGGAAAATATTCGTTGGTGCATTCTCCACTTTCTTACCTTTTGTACTGGCATCTTTGTGGTTGCCACTGTATTTGGCATCTGTATATCCGTAAGACCCAAAAATAATTAAATCTGCATCCTTTCTTTTTCCGAATGCCCTGAAAGGATTAAATTCTACATACCCCTCAAACCCTTTGCTGGTAGTGCTACCAACATTAGTAATAAGCCGGTATGAAGGTGTTCCGCTAACAGTAATTGTCCCTACACGGTTATCATACTGTAAGTAAAATCCACTTATATCAAACTGAAGAAAATCTTTCACTTTACCACGGTAGCCTAAATCAATATTGTATCCCTTTGCATCTTTCAAATCTGCGTCAACCACATCGGTTGTAGGTGGAGCTTGCAAATTTGCAAACTGAATAGGGCGATAAGCCTGGGAAAAATTTGCATATATCTCAGTAGACCTGGTAATATGGTACTCTGTTCCCACACCAGCGAGAACAAAACTTCTATCTCTTGTAATATTCTGTAAGATTATTTCTGTACCCCCTGTTGTATATCCATTTCGTCCGGAAGATGAGCCTTCCAGCCATTCATATCTTATTCCAGGTATTATCAAAAACTTATCGCTGATGCGAAAAATATTTTCTGCAAATGCAGCTGTGTTTCTGGACTTAAAAATAATATCACGGGGATAATTACCGGTTGTGGTAACATCATATCCTGTACCTGTTGTTCCTTTACCGTCGGCCTGCCTGGTGGTAGTGCCGGTATATAAACGGATACCAGCAGATAAAGTATTTTTCATTTTGCCGAGATGGTAATCAGTGATGATGCGGCTTTCCATTCCATAGTTCCTGTATTGGTCAAGATTCACTACCCTGTTGTTGTAGTTCAGTGATGCAGGGTTAATACTGTCTTTTATGTTGATGGATTGCAAAAAGCCAACACTGTTCCTGTCACCAATGGTGCTAAATAGTTTCGTATTCCACCGGGCGTTTTCATTTATTTGATAGTTGGCGATTAATGCGGGGGTTGTCCAGGTTATGTCAAACCAATTCCGGCCGCGGAAACTTTGTTGGGCATCCTGCATTATTTGTACATCTGTTAAACCACCTGGTTGTTGACTGCGGATATGCGAACGCATAACTTCAGCCGTTAATGAAAATTTTGTTGTAAAATTATAGGTTACAGTACCATAGCCTGCGTTGGTAAAATAGCGGCTGTTTTCTCTCCATCCGTCTCCATTACGATGATCAAAAAATGTATAATAATGAACTTTTCCCTTCTTGCCACCTATTGCATTATAGCTGTTGAATAGGCCATTGCTTCCAACTGTTTGCTGTGTTTCAAATTCAAAAGGTTTGTTTATTTCACTACCATTTCTGAGAATGTAATTTACCAATCCGCCAAATTGTGGGCCATATTGCAAAGACCCCTGTCCCCTTACAATTTCTATCCGTTGCACAGCCTGTAGCTGCGGATTATAATATGCTTCTGGATAGCCAAAGGGATCAGCAGCAATATCATATCCGTTTTGACGCACATTAAACTCCCAACTCCGGTTGGGGCTTAACCCACGGGCAGCAATACCAATCTGAATTCCGCTGGGGTCGCTTTCCCAGATATGGATTCCGGGCACTTTTGCCAGTACCTGTCGCATGTTATTTGTTACTACATTGCCCTGCACATTGTCCAGTACAATCAGTGTATTCTTTTTACCTGCATAAATATTAGTGCCAACAATTTCCGGCATTTGCTGATAATCGCTTTTGCTGTTTCTTCCCACTACGGTCACATCGGGCAAGCTTTTTATGAGTAGTGTATCAATCTTTCCTTTTTTGGGTTGCCCGGTAGCTACATTTAATACCAATATCATTAAACACAAAACAAGCTCTCTTTTACTCATAAGTATGGTTTAGAATTGCAAAAGTGCTCATGCTTTGTGTAATACCACTTATGTAAAAGGGAAATAGAGTTATGCAATGCGGAAATATTTAGGTTTTAGTCAATAAATAGCAGACAGGCAACCTATTTTTCATTTAACTTGTACTATTAAAATCATGCGGCTGTTATTATATGATAGTAATTCGGTGATTCAGTAATTTCAGTTGAGTGGGGTGAGGCTATCAGGAAAAAAGGGGTAAAAACACGTTTAGCTGACGTAAATGCTACATTTTCAACGGGAAAGCCAAGCAAGAATAGCTGTAAGTGGCAGCAAAATTTTATAAAAATTGTCTATAATTTTACAAATTTGCTAAACCATTCTGCCATATCTTCGTCTTTAAAAGGAGTAGAGGTTCGCTAAAAACTCTTATTTTAGCCATCATAAATGAAACGGAGTTTATCCATAAAACTGAAAGCGCTGTTCCTGCTGGTTGTATTTGCGACAAATACGGCTGTGGGTTTTGCCTGTGCTATAGGTGTAGATATGGGTTTTAATTCTTCCTCTCATCATAACCAAACTGAAGCGTCTGCAGAAGTGCATATTCACAAGGATGGGAAAAACCATGTTCATGAAAAGGAAACAGCAACAGTAACAAATCATGTTCATGAAAATGGCATTAATCACCAACATGATAGTGAGCCCACAACACTAATTCCCGTTGATGGCAACAACTTACTTACAAAAGAGGATGGCGGATGTTGCACCAATGAAGTACTCGAGTTTCAAGATTTGGATAAAAATATTTCCGTAAATACTACTGGTATCAATGTGCCGGTATTTGTGGCAATTCTTAGTACTTATTTTAATATTGATTTCTCAGCGGCTGTCAAGGATTTTCCTGTCCATTATAAGGTTCGTTTTTATTACCCCCCACCGACTGAAATACGCATAGCGATTCAGCGTTTCCAGATTTGATTATGGTAAAACAGGTGAAGCTTTTTTGCTTCATCCAACTTCATTTGCGTTTTGCAATATGAGGCTATTTGTTTTACCGTAATCAATTTTTATGTTCAGATATCGTATCATCGTTTTTCTTACAGGCTTCATCAGTTTTTCGGCATCGGCACAGCAGGTGCTCACAGAAGATGAAGCTGTGTCTAAGGCATTGGCTAATAACAAGAATATCCAAGCTGCATCACTGCAAGTAAAACAACAGCAGCAGTTACTGAAATCAGCCATCAATCTTCCTAATCCCGAGTTCTTTTGGGAAAGCCCTACAGGTAACTTTTATACCGGTAGCATTACGCAGTCGTTTGAATTCCCCACCGTGTACAGTAATCAGTACCGTTTGCAAAAGCAGCAAATTGGTGTGGCGCAAAAAGAAAAGCAACTAACAGAAGCAGAGTTAAAGTATCGAGTTAAAGTCTTATACTTAGAAATACAATACGCTGATTCGCTAGCCTCACAATTATACATACAGGATACACTCTATGAAAAGATAAAGCTATCTGCTATTCGCCAGTTTAATGCTGGACAAATAGACTATCTGCAGCAAACATTTGCTGAAACACAGTATGGTGAAATTCATAATCAATATCAACAGTCGCTTGTAAGAGCCTCCTCTTTAAAAGCGCAGTTGCAATGGTTCACAGGCATTAAAGATCCTATTTCAGTAGAGCCACTTGCTATTTCACTTTCTCAGGTACAGTTATCTCTTGTGCCTGATTCCATAGCGTTATTTGCAAATCCTGCCCTACAGATATTACAGCAGCAGGAGAATGTAGCCAAACAAAATATTGCATTGCAAAAAAGCAAGGCGCTACCTGGGTTGGCTTTTGGTTATTTCAACCAGGGCGAAAGGGATACGAAATGGTTGAATCGTTTCAGGGTTGGCGTAACTATTCCGTTATGGTTCGGACAATATAAAAGTAATATCAATGCTGCCAAAACGGAGCAACAGGTTATTCAAAGCAAACAGCAGGGATTGCAGCAAGACTTATCTGCACAAACGATTAATACAAACAGCGAAATGCGAACCAATTGGCAGTCTGTTCAGTATTATCAACAAACAGGGTTAAGAAAAGCACAGGAGGTGATTACTACTTCACAACGCTTTTTTGTGAGTGGTGAAATTGATTATATCAGTTTACTAAGAAACAGCAACGATGCTTACACTGTTTACCAGAAATACCTGGAAGCACTACGAAATTATAATCTCAGCGTTATCAATCACAAATATTTAATGGGTCAGTTATGAAACGAATAATCATTCAATTTTTATTGGGGCTATTGCCGGTATTTACATTTGCACATGGCGGCGAAGACCATGGTGATGCTAAAAAAACAGCTATATCACCTGCAAGTTATTTCTCCTCTGAGGCTGCTTCTGAAGTCTATGAAGTATTGTTAAAGTACAGCCCGATAGTACCAGGCAAGGAAGCATCGCTTCGTTTGTATTTAAGTGAATACAATACCAATAGCCCTATCGACAGTGCTATAATGGAAGTGACAGTAGCTGACAATCCTAATATAAAGATTACTGTTACAAGGATTGATAAGGGCGTATTTGAATTGAAAACCACATTTCCGGCAAAGAAGGCATACAATCTTGTACTCAATATCAATAGCCATGCAGGCATTGATTTAATTCAGCTAAACAATATTGAAATAGGGAAAGAATTGACTGCAGCGGTTACAACAGAAAGTACCCCGCATTCTCATTGGTACAGCAGCAATTGGTTTTTTGGTTTGATTGGTTTACTGACCGGCTTACTTGTTATGTTCTTTGTTACCAGAGGTCGCAGCAGGAAAATAATTACGGGAGCAATTATTCTTTTTTGTCTTTTGCCAACAGCCACTTACAATCCGGTATCTGCACATGGTGGTGAAGACCATGGTGATGCGGCAGGCAAAACTGGCAGTGGCTCTTCCACCACCTTTATAATTGAAAAGGAAACACAATTCCTTTTTAATATTCAAACGCAGAAAATTAGCACAGGTGATTTTAATGAATCATCCGTTTTACTAGGAACAGTAACTGCAGCTCCGCAGGGCCGGGCAGTCATACAAACGCCGCAATCAGGTAAAATCGTTTCATTAAGAGTAGCTCCCGGTCAACGGGTTGGCAAAGGGCAAGTGGTAGCTGTAATAGAGCAACAAGTTGATGCCGGGACGCAAATTAGTATCAACGCCCAAAGTAACAGTGTAAATGCAGAATATGAAGCTGCCAAAGCGCAATATGACAGGTTGTTGGGTATAGCAGACATTGCCGCAAAGAAAGATATTACCGAGGCCAAAGCCCGTTTAGAAAGTGCCCAGAAAAATAAGGCACTCTTTGATGCCAATACCGGAAAGAATACCGGTAATACAAAAACTATAAGCCTTTCTTCTCCTGTTAGTGGTGTTGTTGGCACATTTAATTATGCAATTGGTGCTGTGGTAAACAGCGGAGAAACCTTGTTTGAAATAACCAATCTTGATCAGGTATTTGTGGAAGCCCAGGTATTTGCAGGTGACGCTCAAAAATTGAAACTAGCAACAGGGTTTACCACCATTTCAAATACAGATACACTGGTTTATACATTGAAAGTGATCAGCACTGCCCAATCAGTAAATACAGGTAACCAATCTCAGAAAGTCGTATTTGAAATCATCAATCCAAGAGGGCAGTTCAAAATTGGTGAGAATATAAATGTGCGGATGACAGGAAATAATGTCATCCGGCAGGTAGTGATACCTAATGAAGCAATTACTGATGTGAATGGTAAGCCGGCCATTTTTATAAAAGATAAAGCTGAACAGTATAGTATCAGCTTCATAGTGAAAGGGCAAAGCAATGATAAGTTTACCGTTGTCACCAAGGGTACTGAAGACGGCGAAAGAGTTGTTACTGCCAATGTGTATCAAATGAAAATGATGTATTTAAATCAATAACCAAAATAAACAAACAAACATGAAAAAGTTATTAATGATGTCCCTGCTACTGGCAACTTTTACCGCAACCTTTGCACAAAGCGGCGATAATGAAGCTGTAAAAGCAGTGTTGAACAATTACAAAAAAGCAATTGAAAAATTAGACACCGCCGGTGTTGTGAATCTTTTTGTAAAAGACTCTAAAGTGTATGAACAGGCGAGCGATGAAGGCACAATTGGTCATTATCTAGAACACCATCTGGGGCCCGAACTGAAAGCGTTCAAATCTTTCACTTTCAGTAATTATAAAGTAGATGTAACAATGGTAGGTGAATATGCTTTTTCAACGGAAACGTATATCTATACTATCGTTCTTGCTAAAGATGCTAAGGAAATAAAAAGTCAGGGAGTAGCTACTTCAGTTTTAAGAAAAACAAAAGCTGGCTGGAAGATTGTGCAAACACATTCTTCATTTAGGAAAGCAAAATAAATCTCAAATTATAAAAAAGAAAAAATGAAACAAATCAGCGTTATCCTTTCACTGGCAATAGCAGTTTTTAGTTTTACTGCTGTAAATGCACAATCAACAAAAAATAAAACTGCAGTCGCCGATTCAGTTATTTATCAATGCCCGATGAAGTGCGAAGGCGATAAGACCTATGATAAAGCAGGTAAATGCCCTAAATGCAATATGAATTTGAAGGCTGTGCCAAAACCGGTCGATACCATTTACCAGTGCCCCATGAAATGTGAGGGTGATAAAACTTACAATAAGGCAGGAAAATGTCCTAAATGCAATATGAACCTGACCAAAGTGAAGGCAAAAAACTCGACAGATAATCATAAGGGTCATGATCACAATTAATTATTCAATAAAATAAAGCAAATGAAACAAGTGTTAAAAATTACGATGGCAATTTTCGCTATTAGCTCTGTCGTGGTCTTTGCAGCATGCAATGACAGTGGCGATAAAAAAAACGCTTCAACAAAAACAGAAATGTCGCATGAAGGTGGTGACCATATTTATGCCTGCCCTATGCACCCGGAAGTAACAGGCAAAGAAGGCGATACCTGCCCAAAATGCGGCATGAAACTGGAGCATAATGACAATGCTGGTGGTCCAAACAATGTTAGTATGCAGTTTACATATAGCCCGACATCTCCTAAGCCCGGAGAAGAAGTTACTTTATCCATGACTCCAAAAATAAAAGATAAACCTACTGAGCAGGTTCCATTGGATGTAGAGCATACCAAAAAAATACACCTCATTGTTGTTAGTGATGACCTTAGTTGGTTTGACCATATACATCCTGAACTCAACGCAGATGGTTCTTACACAGTGAAAGAAAAATTTCCAGCTCCAGGCAAGTACACTTTGTTTGCTGACTATAAGCCAAGCGGTGCCAATCATACGGTTGATTATTTAAATGTAAGTGTAGCAGGTACAGTGCCAGCTGCAAAAGTGTATGGAGCAGATAGACTAACCGGTACCACCGGGGATGGGTTTTCTGTCTCACTCACACCTGAAGGGGGTAATTTTTTAACCAATATGCCGATGCATATTAAGGGGGTAGTAATGCTAAACGGCAAAGAAGTAGATGTGACAACCTTAGAAGATTACCTTGGAGCAAAAGCCCACATGGTAGTAGTAAGCCTTGCCGATAAAAAATATTTGCATGTACACCCAAGCGTAGAAGGTGGAAAATTCGATTTACATACTACGTTTGAAAAACCCGGTGTATATCGTGGCTGGATACAATTTCAAAGCAAGGGTAAAATTTATACAAGTGATTTTGTAATGAATGTAGCAGAAGGGACAGCAGCTAACATGAAAAACATGAACGATAATAGTAAGGACATGAAAGAAATGAAACACTAATTTTTAAACAAAAAAAGTATACACATTAAAATTTAAAACAATGAAAAAGATAACAATTCTGATGGCGGTGATGCTGATTGCATCTTTCACCACATTTGCACAACATGGCGGCGGCGACCATAAACATGGTTCACCACATGGCGGAACAGTTAAGTCTGCCGGTGATTTTCATATTGAAGTAAGTGTAAAAGATGGTATGGTAATGGCCTATTTGCTGGATGGTAAAGAAAAAGCAATGAAGAACACAGGTGTAACAGGAACAGCGGTTGTTCAAATGGCCGATGGGCAAACTTCAACTATCACCTTAATTCCAAGCGGTAATGAAGGCTTTATGTACACACTTGATAAAGCTAAAAAGTACAATAAGGCCATTGTAACATTTACAACAGGAGGAAAGACCGCATCAGCGTCATTTGACCTTACGGCAAAGTCCAAGCCCGCAGAAGATGGGCATGACCATCATCATTAATCTGTAAAATATCATGGCAGGCTATCCGCCTGCCATGATATAATCAATGGCACTGTTTTTTTTATTACCGTAAAAAATTATTTACGACCCGGAATGTTGGAGCCTGCTCAAAAATATAATTCCAGAATAAACCTGAAACTCATACCTGATATAATTTCAGGGTGGAAAATTATTGTAATGCTGTTTTCCGTGGTTATACTTTTTGGGTTCATAATCTGGTGGCTGAATCAAAATCAGGGGTTATACGGTTTTTGGAACGGGTTTAATTTAGATAAAAGGGTGCCGGCTTCATTTTGTGAACAGGTGCATTTGAATAATCCTGTCCGGCAACCATTGAATACATTTAGCAACATCGTCTATCTTGTTACAGCCATCATCATTTTTAATGGCGCCTGGAAAAGCAGGCAAGGGAATATGCCGGGGAACTTAACGGAAAGTAAATTTTTCTATCTTCTTTTTGCAATAGTACTGTTGTATGTTTTTGCTGCCAGTACTTTCTATCATGCTTCTCTCGTCAGAATAGCCCATTGGTTTGACTATTCGGCCGTATTTTCTTTTTCTGTTTTTCCGGTCATGTATTTTATCTGGCAATGGCAGCCTTTAAAAAAAAGATTACTCCTGATGGCAGAAGGGCAAAAATTTGAAATGTTTTTTTTGATGATCTTCACGGGGGTCATTCTTGCACTTGCCCTGTTTATACCAAATGGGAAAGAAGCTCTCGTAGCTATGATATTGTTTTTTTTATTTTTAGCTGCCGGCTTTGTCACTTTCATCACTCAAAAATATAAGCCTGGCTCCCAATATCTTCTTTATTCAGTTATTTCAGTTATGGTAGCTGCCATTTGGTTTGAGTTTGATAAATATAAAATTATATGCAATCCAAAAAGTTTTTTTCAGCCGCATAGTCTTTGGAATGTTTTTATTGGTATATCAGCATTCTGGTTTTACCTCTATATGCGAAGTGTACCTTTTAAATATTGAGTAAAGTATTATAATAAAAAAATAAAAAATGATAGTGAAACTATAACACTGACCGGTTATTGTAACGCTACGTTTCGGTGATATGAAAATATAGAGGTAATGCAGAAACTGTAATCAATAAAATTGAAGCGTATGTTTCAGGTGAATGACAAATTTCTGTTGCATACTAATTAATTAAAAATAGCTATGAACTGGAGCGAAGAAATAATGCTTGTACCGAGGTTGATAGTAGCAACGGGGCTTGGGGCGTTTATCGGCTTCGAAAGGCAACGCCGGGGCAATACAGCAGGCATACGCACCCATGCTATGGTGGCCCTCGCTTCCTGTCTGTTCGGGTTAATATCCGTTCACCTGTTTTCACCTGCAGACACACGGATTATTTCTAACATCGTTACAGGCGTTGGTTTTCTTGGCGCAGGTATGATTATAAAAGAAGAAAATAAAGTGCTGGGGCTCACAACAGCAGCAAGTGTATGGTCTATTGCGGCAGTTGGATTGGCGGTTTCGCTTGACATGTACATTATAGCCATATCGGCTACTTTGTTAATGTACCTGGTGCTGAAACTGAAATATTTTAAATGGTGGGATAAAATAAGTACCAAAAATAATGAACAACCTGCTGAATGACTTAAAGAGATGAGCAATAAACAGTATCAGGAACATCTAAAAACATGCAGTGTCAAAATAAGATATAGTAAAGCAAAACATAGATTCACAAAATTGGATAAACAAACAAAATTTTTATGCTCAACAAACTTATATACTTCTCCCTCAAGAACCGTTTGCTTGTAGTGGCCATGGCTGCCCTGTTAATGGTGTATGGCGTTTTTACTTTGGTAAACCTGCCGGTGGATGTATTACCTGATTTAAACCGGCCAAGGGTAACTATTTTCCTTGAATCAAATGGTATGTCGCCGGAAGAAATTGAAGCGCAGGTTATATTACCAGTAGAAACTTCTTTGAATGGGGCGCCGGGAGTAGAAGTAGTAAGGTCGGTAGCATCTCCCGGGTTGGGTTTGGTATTTGTAGAATTTGACTGGAGCACCGACATCTACCGGGCAAGGCAGTTGACCGCCGAAAAAATACAAACAGTTCAATTGCCCAATAAGATTGTGCCTGTAATGGGGCCTATCAGTTCAGTTATGGGGCAATTTATGATGATAGCCGTTTCTTCCGATACTACTTCCCCGGCAGATTTGAGAACGCTGAGTGATTTTGTTATCCGCAGAAGGCTGATGAGTGTAAAAGGCATTGCCCAGGTAATTCCCATTGGCGGCGTACGGATGCAGTACCAGGTTTTAATTTCACCCGATAAATTACGGCAGTATAATTTATCTGTTAGTGATGTTGACAATGCTTTGCAACTTACCAACATCAATACAACCGGTGGTTTTGTAAATGACAATAAAGGCTCTGAGGTATTGGTTCGTAATCTTGCACGGGCAAACACATTGGAAGATTTGGCAAATACAGTAGTCGCCAATAAGAACGGAGCACCTGTACTCCTTAGCCAATTGGCCGAAGTAAAATTTGGCGGGCCAATAAAAAGAGGTGATGGCTCCCTGAATGGCAAACCTGCGGTTATATTGAGCATAGAAAAACAGCCGAATGCCAATACGGTTACACTCACATCAGAAATCATTAAAGCAATTGACGATATAAAAAAATCCGTTCCGGCTGATGTACATATTAATACCGATGTATTTCAGCAAAAACATTTTATTGTAAACTCCCTCACCAATGTGGAAGAAGCATTAAGGGATGGGTTTATCCTTGTTATTATCATTTTGTTTCTCTTCCTGCTTAATTTCAGAACCACCATCATTACACTCACCGCAATTCCTTTATCACTTATCATCACAGCTATTGTTTTTAAAATGTTTGGAATATCTATCAATACGCTTACACTTGGGGGACTTGCTATTGCCATTGGAGAACTGGTAGATGATGCTATTGTAGATGTTGAAAATGTATTCCGGCGATTAAAGGAAAACTGGACAAGCCCCAATCCAAGGCCGCTAATGAAAGTAATTTATGAAGCCAGCAGCGAAGTAAGAAATTCTATTGTTTATGCCACTATCATAGTAGTACTCGTATTCATCCCGTTGTTTTATTTACAAGGCATCGAAGGGAAAATATTTGCCCCGTTGGGTATAGCATATATCACTTCAATCATTGCTTCTTTGGCCGTATCACTTACCGTTACACCGGCTCTGTGCAGCTACCTGTTAGGTAAAAAAAGGCATCTTGACCATGTCAATCTTGCTTTTTGGAAAAGAAAAAAACACACTCACACATTTGAAGAGGCGGAGCAGGAAAAACCTCATGGCCGTACTATTGAAGAAGAAGCTTTGTATGCATCTTCTCACGATGACAGTACTTTTGTAAAGTTCTTAAAACGGCAGGACATCAAATTACTTAAAGTAGGATTAAAGCATCCTAAAATAGTAATTGGTATTGCAATCGCTATGATTGTAGCTTCCATGAGTATCATTCCTTTTTTTGGAACAGAATTTTTACCTCCGTTTAATGAAGGAAGTTTTACCATTAACCTTTCTTTGCCACCTGGTACTTCACTGGAGGAGGCCAATAAATCAGGTAGTATTGCTGAGCAGGAAATTTTAAAAGTACCGGGTGTACAACTTACTGCCCGCCGAACCGGCCGGGCCGAACTGGACGAACATGCAGAACCACCAAGTAATTCTGAAATAGAAGTTGCGTTAGAAGCCGATAAAATTGGTAACAGGGATAAAATACTTGCCCAGATAAGAGAAAGACTTTCTGTATTAAAAGGGGTAACGGTAAATATAGGGCAACCCATTTCTCACCGGCTTGACCATTTACTTTCCGGTGTACGGGCGCAAATAGCAATCAAAATCTTTGGAAATGATTTAGCTGATTTACGCAGTAATGCTGCAAAGTTAAAAGACATCATTAGTGCAGTTCCCGGCGCTGTGGATGTACAGGTTGAAAAGCAGGTATTAGTGCCACAGCTAAGTATAAAAATAGACCGGGCGGCTGTACAGCGATACGGATTGCAGGTAGGTAAAGTAGCCGAGGATATTGAAATATTTTACAACGGTAAAATAAGTACCCAGGTATTAGACGGACAGAAAACTTTTGATATTGTTTTGAGAACCTCAGACAGTGTAAGAAATAATCTTGACGAAATCGGAAATACACAAATCGCCACATCAGATGGTTCATTAATTCCTCTAAAACAAATTGCACAAATTGAAATGGAAAGCGGTGTTAATTCTGTGTACCACGAAAACACATTAAGACGAATCGTGGTTTCGGCCAATGTGCAGGGCCGTGACCTTGGCAGCACCGTAAAAGAAATGCAACAAAAGGTGAATGAACAATTACAACTGCCGCAGGGTTATTTCCTGCAATGGGGCGGCCAGTTTGAAAGCCAGCAATCCGCTTCAAAGCTTATTACTATTCTCAGCATTTTTTCTATTGCTGGTATCTTCCTTGTACTATACAGCCATTTCAAATCAAGCCGCATTACGCTGCAAATTATGCTTAACGTTCCACTGGCATTAATAGGAAGTGTTGTGGCCGTATTACTTACCGGCGGCGTCTTTTCTATTGCTACTATGGTCGGCTTTATTACACTTACAGGTATAGCATCGAGGAACGGTATTATGATGATAAGCCACTATATTCATTTGGTGCAACATGAAGGTGAAACTTTCAGTGATAAAATGATTATCCGTGGTTCACTCGAAAGATTAGTTCCGGTGTTGATGACTGCTTTAGTTGCAGCATTGGCACTAATACCGCTTACATTGGATGCCAGTGCACCGGGAAAAGAAATATTATATCCCGTTGCTACGGTTATACTCGGTGGTTTAATCAGCTCTACCCTGTTAGATATGATTGTAACACCTGTGGTATTTAAGCAGTTTGGCAAAAAAGCATTGGATAAATATATAGCTGAACAGAATAAAAAAGATATGGAATAACAGTGATACATGGGTAAGCCCCTTTTTAAAGGGGAAGTGTTGGTAAACAATATTGTCAACCTTTTAACTAAAAACAATGAAATACAGATTTTTCATTTTGTTTTTTACTGCAGCGATTATATCAGGCTGCAGTACAGCCTATAATTTATCGTATAATGATTACGACCAAACGGTGGATTTCAGCAAATACAAAACATTTTCCTGGATTCCCCATACTGATAATGATAATACTCCCTATCACAACCAGATTATTTTCAATAATACCATCAATTATTTTTCGCATGAACTGGCGGCAAGGGGTATGACTTTAGATAATGACAACCCGGATGTGCTGTTTGAACTCAAAGTAACAGAAAGTAAAAAAAGCAGGACTGAACAGGTACGTACAACTGTTCCTTCCTATAATTATAATAATGCCTATCAATATAGGGCTATTTCACCTCATAACCCCTATTACAATGTTAACCCAAGGGCTTATTATTATAACAGGCCATTAAATTATAATTATAACAGCTATACATACGGCTATACTACTAAAACAGTGGAATATACCCGGGGAGCTATAACTGTAAACGTTATAGACAGGAAGCAAAATAAATTTATTTATACTGCTACCGTAGAAGCGGATTTATACGACCCTTCCACTTTGCAAAGAGAATTGCATCCTGCAGTGCACACACTTTTGGAGAATTACCCTGTAAAGCCACCAGCAAAAAAAAGCAGAAGATGACGACGTTCAAGAAAATGAATTTGACTTAAAAACATAACATTTAAAACTTAAAATTATGAAACAGTTATTTGTATTTATCATGATGCTGTTATCTGCATCATTTTTGTACGCACAGGATATTATTACACTGCGTACCGGAGAAACTATCAATGCCAAGGTATCAGAAGTAGGTATTACTGAAGTAAGATACTTCAAGTCTTCTAATATTAATGGGCCGGTGTATGTTGCTGCCAAAGCTGATATTAGCCAGATTGTGTATGAAAATGGAAATAAGGACTTATTTAATTCCACCGGACAGCAGCCAACTACAGTAATTGTACAGCAACCTCAAACTGTTTATGCAGAACAGCCAATTCGCAGAAGAAACTTCTGGAACAACGGCTGGTGGTATCCTGTTGTCGTTAGTCATATTGACCTTGGGCATCATGGCGGATATTATTATGGTGGCCATCACGGAGGTCATGGCGGGCATCATTAAATATAAAACACGGGTCGGAGCCCTGCTTTGGTTTCCTTAGTTATAGTGAAACAGCTTCTGGAGCAGGGTTTCCGCACCCACCAATTAATAACACCATTTTAATCCAGGGTTTACTTTAAAATATAATTATCGTAGTGGGGAAAACTAAATTTATACCGGCGCTCAGGTTCAAATGGCTTACGCCTTTGTATGATTTTTTTGTTGGGATTACCATGCCCGAAAAAAAGATTAAAAAAGCGCTGATTTCGGATGCCAATATCGTTTCCGGTACAAAGCTGCTTGATTTTGGTTGTGGCACTGGCACATTAACTATCATGGCAAAACACTTTTCACCGGAAACTAAAGTTACAGGCGTAGATATTGATAGGGACATTTTGGACAAAGCAACTAAAAAGATAAAAAAGGAAAAGCTGGATATTTTTTTGCTTGATTATGATGGAAAACATTTGCCTTTTCAACGTAACGCTTTTGACAGGGTAATATCCTGCCTGGTTTTTCATCATCTTGATACAGATACAAAACAAAATATGCTGGCAGAAATATTCCGGGTTATGAGTAAAGACGGGCGGTTAATTATTGCCGACTTTGGCCGCTCCAAATCATGGGTTCAAAGAACGCTTTTTAATATAATCAGAGGTCTGGATGGGTTTAAATCAACAGATGCAAATGCCAGGGGATTATTACCTGAAATGATTTCGGATGCCGGTTTTGAAAATGTGGCTATCAAAAAGCGTTTCAAAACCATATTTGGAGAAGTACAAATAATCAGTTCGGAAAAAATATAAAAACAAATAAATAGCATCATGAAAAGGACATTTTATTTACTGCTTTTAATAATTACAACAGCGTTTTCTGTAACAGCACAGGAACAAAAGAAAGAAGAAGTTTGCTATAATCCCAATCTTGTAAAGGACACATCCAAAAAAAGCATTAAGTCAATGGCGTATGCGGTTGTTGATGGCGACAGCATAAAAATTAATTACCATTCACCCGGCGTTCGTAAAAGAATTATCTGGGGCGGCCTTGTTCCGTATGATGAAGTATGGGTAACAGGTGCACATGATGCCACTACATTAGAAATGCCACAGGCATTTGTTGTTAGTGGCAAAGAAATTCCTGCGGGAAAATATGCCATCTTCTCCATCCCCGGAAAAACGGAATGGACCTTAATCATCAATAAAAACTGGAAACAGCATCTTGCTACAGAGTATGATGAAAAAGAAGATGTGGTGAGAATAAAAGTGAAACCGAAAAAAGTGAATCATACAGAACGGCTGCAATATTTTATTGAAACAGGAAAAAGCAAAACTGGCAAAATTGCTGTAACATGGGAGAAGATAAGAGTGGAGTTTGATTTTAAACTTATAAAATAGTATTATCAATAAACCAATCCAACATGTTCAAAGACTTTCCCTCATTACACCCCCTGGCAGTACATTTCCCCATTGTACTTATTTTATTGGCAGCCGCTTTACAGGCCTTGCTGGTTTGGAAAGACCTGAAGCAGATAAAATGGGTTGCGCTTGTTATTATGGCCGGTGCTTTCTTTTCATCCCTTGCCGCCAGCACTGTCTTTCATGCAGAGCCATCGGCCGATGCGCCAAAAGCAGCATTGGAAATATTTGAGCAGCATGAAAAATATGCACAACTCACACTGTGGATGAGTGGCATTACTTTTTTGCTGAAAAGCATTGGTGTTTTTTTTAAAATCAACCGGCGTTCATTTGAAATTATAGTTCTGGTTGCCGCAATCATCGCAGCGGTTTTTCTTTCCATTGCAGGGCATCATGGGGCAAAGCTTACCCATGTGGCCGGTGTAGGGCCTATGGGTAAATATTTAATGAAAGGGCACGGTGCCGGCGGAGATATGGAAGGCATGGATATGAAAAATGATTCTGCCATGAACATGAATGACGAAATGCCCGGTATGAACAATATGGATAAAATGCCGGGAATGGATACTATGAAGATGGACTCATCCATGAACATGAAAGACATGGATAAGATGAAAGACATGAAGGATATGCCAGGCATGGACAAGATGAAAGACATGAAGAACATGAAAGATATGAAAGACATGAAGGGAATGAAAAATATACCGGGTATGAAAGATATGGATAAGATGAAAGACATGAAGGATATGAAAATGGACTCTTCCATGAATATGAAAGATATGAAGGACATGAAAATGGATTCATCCATGAATATGAAAGATATGAAGGACATGAAAATGGATTCATCCATGAATATGAAAGACATGAATATGCCGGGCATGGGAAATATGAAAATGCCGGCAAAAAATAAAATGGATACATTGCGTTTTCCCGACAATAACCCTGCACGTAAAAAGAATGATAAGCAGAACAAACAATAAATGATAACAATATGAAGAAACTGCTTTTTTTTGTATTGATGGTACCGATTTGCAGTGTTGCACAAATGAAACATTCCATGCCGGGGGCAAAGGATAACGGTGTAAAAAAAATAACAGCGTATAATTTCCCCCTGAAGCCGGCTCAAACCGGAGCAGGAATAGTTTACCAGGGTAAAAAAGTAGAGTATGATTTATATGTAACCGATACAATGGTAAACTTTACCGGTAAACGTCGTCATGCTATTGCCATTAACGGGCAAATACCGGCCCCCATTCTTGAGTTTACCGAAGGGGATACTGCCATCATCCGTGTGCACAACCTGATGAAGATGGAAACCTCTATTCACTGGCATGGTATCTTATTGCCCAATAAAGAAGATGGCGTCCCCTACCTAACCACATCCCCTGTTGAACCCGGCGAAACTTATACCTTCACTTTTCCACTGATACATAGCGGCACTTACTGGTACCACTCACATACCATGGTGCAGGAGCAAAGCGGTTTGTATGGTTCTATTGTAATCCACCCAGCCCAACCAGAGCCACAATTGAAAGAATATGTTTTGTTATTATCAGACTGGACGGACGAAAACCCTCATCAGGTAATGCGCTACTTGAAACGTGGCGGAGAATGGTATGCCATTAAAAAAGGGGCATTACAAAGTTATGGAGAAGCTATTGCCGCAGGAGCATTCAAAGATAAACTGAAACAGGAATGGCAGCGTATGCCCGCTATGGATGTATCTGATGTTTATTATAATAAATTTTTACTGAACGGGCAGGAAACAAATGAATTTAAAGATGCAAAGCCGGGAGAAGTAATCCGGCTGCGGATTATTAATGGTTCGGCTTCTACCTACTTTAATCTGCAGTATGCAAACAGCTATATGCGGATAATTGCCGCTGATGGTATCAATGTAACACCTGTTAATGTAAATAAACTTGAAATAGCCATCGCAGAAACCTATGACGTTTTAATTACTGTACCCGAAACAGGCGCCGCAGAACTACGGGCAACTTCATGGGATGTGACCGGATATTCATCTGCCTATTTTGGTAACGGCATGGTCATTAATGCCCCTGATATTCCAAGACTGAATTATTTTAAAATGATGAAGGACATGGGCGGCATGAACATGAAAGGAATGAACATGGGTAATATGCAGGGCATGGATATGAAAGACATGAACATGAAAAATATGCACATGCCCAAAGATACCATGCCGGAAAATAAAAAAACGGATATGCCGAATATGGAAGGAATGAAGATGGAGGGTATGCAGGGCATGGATATGAATATGAATATGGAAATGCCGGGTGAATTTAATTACAACATGCTGCGGGCATTGCATCCAACAACGTTGGATTCGTCTTTAACGCCACGGGAAATCAAATTAAACCTTACCGGCAATATGCTTCGCTATGTTTGGTCGTTTGATTTTAAAACTTTATCCGTTGCCGATAAAATCCTTATCCGAAAAGGTGAACGGGTAAGATTTGTTTTAACCAACAACACCATGATGCGGCACCCGCTGCATTTACATGGCCACTTTTTCCGGTTCATCAATGCACAGGGTGAGTACTCACCTATGAAACACACGTTTGATATCAAACCCATGGAAACTGTTACCATTGAGTTTGAGGCCAACGAAGAGCAGGACTGGTTTTTTCATTGCCATATACTTTACCACATGATGGCCGGTATGGCCCGTATTGTAAGTTACGAAGGCAGCGAACAAAATGAATTTGCAAAAAACGGTTACAAAAAATTAAAAAAAGAAGACAATGCCCTTTATCCCTGGTATGATTTATCTGTTCACTCACAGGGTGCATGGCTGAGCGGCAATATTTCCAACAATAAAATGGCATTGGAGTTTGAAGGCCGTGTAAGCTGGAAAGGAAACTATGAAACCGAAACACATTTACTTCGTTACCTTGATAAGAATCAGTACCTGGCTTTTTATATTGGCTATGATTACCGGAAAAATAAAACGCTGCCATTAGCAAACAAACCCAATACAAAAGATAACAGGCGGGTTTTTGATGCCGGCTTTTATTATTTGCTGCCGTTGCTCATCCGTTCGGAATGGAGAATTGACCACACCGGCCGTTTAAGGCTGCAATTAGAAAGAAGGGATTTACCCCTGAGCAATAACTTCTTTTTTGATTTCAGGGTAAATACGGATAAAGAATTTAATGTAGCAACTAGATATATGATTGCTAAATCATTTTCCATCAGCACAAATTATGACAGTGATTATAAATGGGGAATTGGATTAACATGGCACTATTGAAATGAGAATAAATTTTTTTTTATGAAACATAACCACCACAACGAGCAGCGGTATACTTGCCCAATGCATCCTGAAATTGTGAAGGACGAACCCGGCAATTGTCCCAAATGCGGAATGAATCTCGTTCCTGTTGATGCAAACGAGAAAGAACATTCCCAGTTGCAGCATCTGCATACAGACAATATAATAGAGGCTTCTTCTCATGAAGAGCATGTTGTTGAACAGCGAAATACTCAAGGGTTCCAAAAGTATACTTGTCCCATGCACCCGCAAATCATACAGGATGGTCCTGGTCAGTGCCCTCTGTGTGGTATGTCGCTTGTGCCAATTGCGAAACCTGTTACGCATGGTGGACATGAAGCCCATTCCTCCGGTATAGCAGATTTCAAAAAACGGTTTTATGTTGTGCTGTTTCTTACGGTTCCTATCATGTTGCTTTCAGAAATGATTCAACATTGGCTGAATATTCACATCAGTTTCGCTGGCTCAAACTATGTGTTACTTATTTTATCCTCTGTTGTATTCTTTTATGGTGGCTGGCCATTTCTCAAAGGGTTAATCGGAGAAATGCGGGCAAAAAATCCCGGAATGATGACATTGGTAGCATTTGCTATTTCAATAGCCTATATCTATAGCCTAGCAATTGTACTGGGGTTAAAGGGCATGGATTTCTTTTGGGAATTAGCAACACTCATTCTTATCATGTTATTAGGGCACTGGATAGAAATGAAATCTGTAGCTGGCGCATCAAGGGAACTTGAATTATTAGTACAGTTATTGCCTGATGATGCTCATTTAATCAATGGTGATACCATAACAGAAGTAAAAACTGATTCACTGAAAGAAAATGATGTGATTCTTATCAAGCCAGGGGAGAAGGTTGCTGCCGATGGAATTATCGTAGATGGGGAAAGTTACCTAAATGAGTCCATGCTTACAGGTGAATCGAAGCCCGTTGAAAAATC
Organism: Sediminibacterium sp.; assembly: GCF_051861365.1. Classification (NCBI taxonomy): domain Bacteria; kingdom Pseudomonadati; phylum Bacteroidota; class Chitinophagia; order Chitinophagales; family Chitinophagaceae; genus Sediminibacterium; species Sediminibacterium sp. The sequence continues at coordinate 164,849 of NZ_JBHYCW010000004.1, forward strand.
AAAGGGAGATAAGGTGATCGCAGGAGCTATCAACGGCAATGGAGCCATAAAAGTTGCCGTGTCACATGGTGTCAAAGATTCCTACTTATCGCAGGTCGTAAAACTGGTTCAGGATGCACAACAATCAAAGTCCAAAACTCAATTAATTGCAGACAGGGCAGCAAGATGGCTTACGCTGGTTGCGATTGTGGCAGGTGTCAGTACTTTTTTGGTTTGGTATTTATCGGGAAAAGGTTTGGCCTTTTCCATTGAGCGTATGGTAACAGTAATTGTTATTTGCTGCCCCCATGCACTGGGATTAGCTGTTCCACTGGTAGTAGCAAAATCAACGGCACTATCAGCAAAACATGGGTTACTGATAAAGAACAGAACAGCCTTTGAAAATGCAAGAAAGATAACAACGTTGGTATTTGATAAAACCGGAACGCTGACGGTTGGAAAATTTGAAGTTTCTAAGATTGTTTCATTGACTGAGGGTCTTTCTGAACATGAATTATTAAAATATGCAGCTGCTTTGGAACAGAACTCAGAACATCCTATTGCAACAGGAATTATGCAGAAAGCAAAAATCTTAGCGATTCAAATTCCAGTTGTAGGCGATTTTAATGCCATTACAGGAAAGGGAGTCGAAGCAACTATAGAAGGTAACGATATAAAAATTGTGAGTCCTGGATATCTTAAAGAGTCGAATGTCGAATTACCCGATGACTATATGACTGATGCTTCTGAAACCGTCGTATTTGTTTTGATAAATAATCAACTTGCCGGATATATTGCTTTGTCAGATACTATTCGGCCAGAATCAGCAGAAGCTATCCGTTCTTTGGGTATTGACAATATAAAATCAGTATTACTTACAGGAGATAATAAAAGAGTGGCGGAAACGGTTGCCCGTAAGTTGGGTATGGATTTTTTCTTTGCAGAGGTCTTACCACATCAAAAACTAGAAAAAATAAAAGAATTACAAGCAGAAGGAGAATTCGTTGCGATGACGGGAGACGGGATCAATGATGCCCCTGCTTTGGCGCAGGCTAATATCGGGATTGCAGTTGGATCTGGTTCTGATATTGCGGCGGAAACAGCAGGGATTATATTGGTCAACAGCAATCCACAAGACATTGTTTCATTTATTCAGTTTGGCAAAGCCACTTATCGAAAAATGATCCAAAATCTGATTTGGGCCACGGGTTATAATGTAGTTGCCTTACCATTGGCGGCGGGAGTATTGTACAAAATGGGAATCCTGTTAAGCCCTGCTGCCGGTGCCGTTTTAATGAGTGTGAGTACCGTTGTGGTGGCTATTAATGCAAGTCTTTTAAAAATAAAATAAACCAACAACCTATATTGTTTATGGCAAAAAGTAAACACTACTACATACGAAAAACACACCGCTGGCTTGGTGTTATTTTAGGCATTCAGTTTTTATTATGGACAATTGGTGGCCTATATTTCAGTTGGAGCAATATGGATGAAGTGCATGGTGACTTTCAAAAGAAAGATGCAACGCTTTTCTCTTCTGATATTTCTCTGGTCAGTCCTACAGTAGTGCTGGATACAATAAAAAAGATTCATCGCATTGATTCAGTTGTCTCCATTCAATTGATTGAAATTTTGGGCAAGCCTTTTTACCAGGTTCGTTGTATAAGTACCATTCAGAATGAAACGAATGATGGACATGGTATGCAGGTAATGAATCATCTTGCCGATGCAGAAACAGGTCGGATTCGTGGACCATTGACAAAAGAAGAAGCGGTTGATGTAGCTAAAATGAGATTTAATGGAGAACCTAAAGCAAAATCAGTTGAATACTTAACTGTTACAAGTGGTCATCATGAATATCGGGAAAGCCCTTTGCCTGCCTATGCCATTACCTTTGAACATCCATCAAAAACGACTGTTTACGTTGCCAGTGAATTAGGAACTATTCAAAAATTCAGGAATAATAAATGGAGAATATTTGATTTTCTGTGGATGATGCACACGATGGATTATGAAAGTAGGGATCATATCGGTAACTGGCTGCTTCGAATATTTTCCATTTTTGGATTGATCACTGTAATAAGTGGGTTTGCATTATTCTTTATCAGTTCAAAATGGGGCGGAAAAAGAGTTGCGAAATCGGAAAAAATAGCCTGATCTTCCATCTTTTGCAACCATATTGCCATTTTAGGAGTCTATTTCTACTGAAAATTGCAATATATACAGCTATTTTTGCTTCAATGAAATTTTTATTTTTCTTTTTAGGCTTTTCCCTGCTCTATTTGTCATGCCTTACATGCAGTGACAGCACGGAATGTAATGCAAAATCAGAATCCAAAATTTCAACTTCCTCCAATCATCAAGCACATAATCATTCGAAAGAAGCGTGCACACCTTTTTGTACCTGTTCTTGCTGTGCAGCTGCAGCCTTTTATAATCCTCTGAGTAAGGTACAGTTTCTAAAAATTCTTTTCCGATCTGAAAAGGACTCCTTTGATGTCGAAAATTTTAATTCCGAAGTTTCCTATTCTATCTGGCAGCCTCCCAAACTAACTGCTTAATTTCTTCTCATTTCAGTGCAATTGTCATGCGCTGACTTTTACATTTTTATCATTTTGTTTACCATGTGGTTATGACCAAGAGAAAAAGGTCAATTACCCGCAGTAAATCAGGTTACAGCAGGATTAAAGATCCTGTAAAGCCCTTGTGGATGCGGGTTATAAAAGTTATTACACTGATAGTGCTTGGTATTGTAATGCTCATGGCGATAATTGGCATTATCACTAAGTATTATCGCCTTGTTTCAAAATATTAAATCAAAATATGCTTAATAAAATCATTCAATTCTCCATAAAAAATAAATTGGTCATTGGTCTTTTTACACTTGCATTAATAATATGGGGTGTTTATTCGGCAAATAAATTGCCGATTGATGCCGTTCCTGATATTACCAATAACCAGGTACAGGTAATTACACTGAGCCCATCATTGGCGGCACAGGAAGTAGAACAACTCATTTCATTCCCGGTGGAACAAACAATGGCCACTATTCCGGAAGTACAGGAAATTCGTTCCATATCCAGATTTGGATTATCAGTTGTTACAGTTGTATTTCATGATGATGCAAATATTTATTGGGCCCGTCAGCAAGTAGGTGAGCGGTTGATAGAAGCACGCAACCAAATACCCAATAACATCGGTAATCCTGAGATGGCTCCTATTTCTACGGGGTTAGGTGAAATTTATCAATATGTTTTACATGCAAAAAAAGGGTATGAAAATAAATATGATGCCATGTCGCTTCGGACGATACAGGATTGGATAGTTCGTCGTCAGTTGCTTGGGACACCCGGCATTGCTGATGTAAGCAGTTTTGGTGGTCTTTTAAAGCAATATGAAATTGCATTGAATGCAGATAAGCTTCGCAGCTATAATTTATCGATAGCGGACGTATTTAATGCCCTTGAAAAAAATAACCAGAATACGGGCGGTGCCTATATAGATAAAAAGCCCAATGCTTATTTTATCCGGAGCGAAGGCTTTATTAAAACAATCAATGACATTGACAAAATTGTGGTTACAAGAACTTCCGGCGGTGCACCCGTGTTGGTAAGGGATATTGCAACGGTACAGCTGGGTCATGCCACGCAATACGGGGCATTAACCCGTAATGCAGAAGGCGAAGTAGTTGGTGGAATTGTTTTGATGCTAAAAGGAGCAAATTCCAGTATTGTAATTAACAGTGTAAAAGATAAAATTTTACAGATCCAGAAAAGCTTGCCAGAAGGTGTGGTCATTGAACCCTTTCTTGACAGAAGTGCTTTAGTTAGCAGGGCGATAGGAACTGTAAAAACTAATCTTATTGAAGGTGCGTTAATTGTCATCTTTGTACTGGTGGTTTTTCTTGGCAATATCCGTTCCGGGTTAATAGTGGCTTCTGTCATTCCGCTTGCCATGCTTTTCGCTATTTCGTTGATGAACCTGTTTGGTGTTTCTGGTAACCTGATGAGTTTAGGTGCCATTGATTTTGGTTTGATTGTGGACGGAGCCGTGATTATCGTGGAAGCAACCATGCATCAGTTAGGCCTGCGAAAGGCCG